>JAAEPF010000023.1:300000-425032 GCA_024222295.1 Actinomycetes bacterium | reverse complement strand
CTCCGTAAACGCATTCCCATCAACACGATCAGACAAAGTCTTGGTGATCGCAGCCGTCAACGTCGTCTTCCCATGGTCAATATGACCCATCGTCCCCACATTCACATGCGGCTTCGTACGCTCAAACTTCTCCTTGGACATGGGCTACTCCTGGTGTGTGGTGTGGATGGAGCCGGCGGACCGGCGTGGTAGCGGCGGTCGGAATCGAACCGACGACCTCTCGATTATGAGCCGAGCGCTCTCACCATCTGAGCTACGCCGCCGCGTGCCGGCGCAAGCCGACTCGCCGACGCAGCCGGGCTGCGCCGTGGAGCCCCCTGTCAGAATCGAACTGACGACCTTTTCCTTACCATGGAAACGCTCTGCCGACTGAGCTAAGGAGGCAACTGCCCAACCTCGGTTGGACCGGACGCTGAGAATAGCTAGGAACGGTTCCGGGCTACAACACCGATCCGGCTGCCGGGTCGGGCCGATCGCCGCTCCGCTCGGGCTCCGAGGGCTCCTGACGGGCCCCGACCCTGCTCAAGTTGCGACGGTTCGCGCGCCGATGGGATGACGTGCGCTTCGAACGACTCGTGATCGACTCAGGCGACCATTCACTGGCCGTCGACCTCCACCCACGCCTCACCGTGCTGACCGGCCTCGGCCAGTTCGAACGGGACGCCCTCACCACCGAGATGATCGGCGCGCTGTCAACGTCGCGGCCCGGCGTTCACCTCGAGCTGCAGTCCGATGCCGGGACCCGCTTCGCCGTGTTCCGCCCCGAGGGATCGGATCCCAAGGTCATCGACATCGACAACCGCCTCGACGTCACCAGCCAGTTCATCGACGCCAACGGCCGCATCGACCTGCTCGGCCGGGCCGGGCTCGACACCCATACGGCGCGGCGCCTGATGTGCGCCGACTCACGCCGGCTGAGCGAGAACTCCGAGGGCGACCAGCTCGTGCTGCAGCTCGCTGCTGTCGAACAGGCCGAACTCTGGTCGACTGCCGAGCGGCTGGTGGCGGCCAACCGCGAACTCGACCGCGAGGCGGAGGAGGTCGGCTCCACCGCCGAGGATGCCGACGCGGTCGCCCGCATCGAGGAGACCCACCAGCAGTTCGAGGACGCAGCGGCCCAGTCCGAGTCGGTGCGAAAGATCAACTTCCTCGTCGCGGGTATCGCGGCGCTGTTCTCCATACCGGCCGCCCGCATGATGGGAGCACTCGGAATCGCGGCAATGGCCGTCATAGCTGCGGCCGCGGTGATGGTGTCGGTCGCCTACTGGCGGCGCGCACAATCTGCCGCCAACGCAGAGGCCGAGGCGCTCGATGCAGCGGGCGCCCACAGCTACCTGGGCTTCCACCTGCAGAGGGTCAACGGCCTGCTCGGCTCGGATGCACATCGGCGCCGGCTGCTCGAGGCCGCCGAGAACCAGCGTGACGCCCAGTCACGATGGAGTGTGCTGGCCGGCAACGTAACCGTCGAATGGGCCATGGAGCACCGCGCGGCGATCGTGTCGGCTGCCGCCACAGGACGCGACCTCGCCCACGCAACGACCGGTGGGATCGCAGCCACCGGTGGCCCCTTGCCGGCAGTGGGGCGGGCACTCAACGAGTGCCTCGGCGAGGTCCGCAACGTGGGTCCGGGCGGCGAGAGTTTCCCGTTGGTCCTCGATGAACCGTTCCTGAACTGCGATCCGCAGATAGTGGGTCCTCTGCTGGAGACGATTCTCGAGCAGTCGGCACACCAGCAGGTCCTGCTGCTCACCGACTCGGCCGAGATCCGCTCCTGGGCCGGCCTCGAGGCGATGACCGGCGCGCTGGAAGTGGTCGAGCCGATGCCGGCCACGACCTGAGCTCAGGGGAGCCCCGCAAACACCTTCAGTCGCGCCAGCCGGGCGACGGTAGGTTGAGCCACGTGCAGCTCCGCGACGCCACGGCCGACGATGCGCCGGCAATCCTCGAGATCTACCACCACCAGGTCCTGACCTCCACCGCCACGTTCGATCTGGTACCACGCACCCTCGACGAGCAGGTCGAGTGGCTCACCAGCCGCGCCGGAGCCCACGTGGTGATGGTCGCCGTGGACGAGGCCGATGGCCAGGTAGCGGGATTCGGCGCCTTGTCGGCCTACAGGGAGCGGGCCGGCTACGCCACGACCGTGGAGGACAGCGTCTATGTGTCCGAGCACCACCAGGGGCGCGGCGTGGGGAGGCTGCTGCTGGCCGAGCTCGTGGAACGGGCCCGCTCGCACGGATTCCATGCGCTGATGGCCAAGATCGTCGGCGGCCACGAGGTCTCGATCGGACTGCACCGCAACTGCGGTTTCGAGATCGTGGGCACCGAGCGGGAGGTCGGCCGCAAGTTCGGGCGCTGGCTCGACGTCGTGTTGATGGAGATGCTGCTGTGAGCCCGCGCCGCCAGTAGACGTGCCGGCAGGCGCGGACCCCGCTTGCATGTTCCGTGGGCCGGGGAGGATTTGAACCTCCGAAGGCATACGCCGGCAGGTTTACAGCCTGCTCCCTTTGGCCGCTCGGGCACCGACCCGGAAGTGGATCACGATAGCGTTCCGCTCGCACGCGGCAGCAATCGGACTGCCACCACCAGACCGCCAGCCCAAAGGGAGGCCGACTTCACATGCCCAGCTTCGACATCACCTCAGAAGTGGACGAACAGGAGATGCGCAACGCCGTCGACCAGGCGAACCGCGAGGTGTCCAACCGGTTCGACTTCAAGCAGACCGATTCATCGGTCGAGCTCGGCGAGACCACCATCACGCTTCGGTCGGCAACCGAGGAGCGGCTGAAGGCCCTGCGCCAAGTGCTCGAGGAGAAGATGGCGAAGAGGAAGGTGTCGATGAAGGCACTGGACTGGGCAAACGTCGAGGAGGCCTCGGGCGGCTCTGCGCGCCAGGTGGCCACCCTCGTCTCCGGGATCGGCTCCGAGAAGGCCAAGGAGATCAACAAGGCGATCAAGGCAATGGGCCTCAAGGGAGTGCAGACCCAGACCCAGGGGGAGCACGTGCGGGTGACCGCCAAGAAGCGTGACGCCCTGCAGGAGGTCATCGCCGGCTGCAAGGAAGCCGATTTCGGAATCCCGCTGCAGTTCGGCAACTTCAGGGATTGACCCAGCTGACTCTCTCGCCGGGGCACCGCCGGTAGGCCCGACCGGCCGGCTCAGGCCTCCGGAAGTGCTGCGGCAAGGACGGTTGCGTCGTACTCCCACCCCCTGGTGCAGCTGAACGCCCCGAGGGCCTCATGGACGGCGGCGACCATACCGGTCAACCACTCACGCCCACGCGTTGGTGCGCAACCTCACGATTCGGTCCTCGACCGGCGGGTGGGTTGAGAACAGCTTCGTTACCTGCCGGCCACGCAGCGGGTTGACGATGTAGTTGGACGCCTCTGCCGGATTCACCTGGGAGGGTATCCGGGCCGCACCGTCGTCCAGGCGCTCGAGTGCCCGCGCCAGAGGCTCCCCGGTGCCCAGAAGTCGGGCTGCGGATGCGTCGGCCTCGAACTCCCGGCTGCGGCTGATCGCCATCTGGATCATCGCGGCTGCTATCGGCGCCAGGATCAGCATCAGCAACCCGGCGAACGGGTTGTCGCGGCTGTTGCCGTTGCTGCCGCCGCCGAATATGAGCGCCCAACGTGCCATCGAGGCCACGAACGTGATCCCCATCGCCACTGCTGCCGCCACCGAACCGATCAAGATGTCGCGGTTGCGGACGTGCGCGAGCTCGTGGGCGAGGACTCCCTGGATCTCTTCCCACGACAGCGTCTGAAGCAGTCCTTCGGTCACGCACACCGCCGCGTTCTGCGGGTTGCGACCGGTGGCGAAGGCGTTGGGTTGCGGCTGGGGCGACACGTACAGCTTCGGCTTCGGAATCGATGCACGTTGGGCCAGCTCGGCCACGATCGCGTGGTACTGCGGCATCTGGGTCTCGGTGACCTCGATGGCCTTGGCGGAGCGGATCGCCAGCTTGTCCGAGAACCAGTACGAGCCCATGGTCATGGCCAGGCCGATGAACAGCCCTATGACCACTCCCGTGCGACCCCAGAAGGAGCCGATGAACATGCAGAGCGCACCGAGGCCTGCGAGCAGCACCGCTGTCTTGAGGTTGTTGCGCAAGCCCGCCTCCCGGTCGGTGTCATCGGGGCCGCAGACATGATGGTACGGCGCCAACCCCTCGGCCCACTTCAGTCGGCGCGTGGCTCTGTGCCCAGGCTCAGGACGCGGTTGCGGAACCACCCGGCAACCCACGGCCCGACCGCACCTACTCGTAGTAGCCGGAGTGGATGTACACGCACGGCACACCCTGGGAGTGGAACATGTCCACGTTGCGCGGGTCGTCCTCGAAGGCGAGCCGCAGGTCGAAGGCCCGCGAGCGCAGTTCGTGCACCGTGCGCAGCTTGAAGGTGCGTGCGGCGGAGTAGTCACCGAAGTCACGCATGATCAGCAGGTCCCAGCGCAGCCCGTATCGATCGAGCCAGGCAAGCGTCTGTGGCTGCACCCTTATGGGCCGCGCGGTGAGCAGGACGATCCGGTACGAGGCATCGATCACCTCGAGCATCCGGCCGACCTCGTCGATCAGCTCGTCGTCGCCACATGCGTGGAAGAAGGCCTCCCAGTCGCGCCGTGGGTACTCGATGAAATGCTGCCGTGTGCTCGCATCAGACAGCACCCCGTCGATGTCGAACACCACCGTCGGGTGGGGCTCCTCGGCCACGGGCTCGATTGCATCTTCGCGCCACAGCCAGTTCTCGAATGTGTGGTCCCAACTCGGCACCGGCCAAGGATACCGGCGTCCGCTGCAGCCACCGCAGTCGGCACCGGCGCCGGCCGGGTCGGTCAGCGCGCCGACGGATCGTCGGCGCGGTCGGCCACCATCGAGGCCATCGGGGCCCAATCGTGGGCGAGGGACACCCTGTCGGCCTGGCTTGGCTTGCCCCAGGAGGCATCGCGGTAGCCGGCAAGCTCGCCGAGCGACACCGAGCTGCGTGCGTCCTGCAGCACCTCCACCTGGTCTGCGCCTACCCACCCCGGGTGCGGCTCGCCACACGCCCGCGAGAGGCGCAACAGCTCGTGGCGAAGCGTCGCCAGGTAGCGGGCCGAGCGGGGGGCCTTGTCAGAGGGCACCAGGCCTCGCTCCAGGCGCGAGCTCTGTGTGGCAACGCCCGTCGGGCAGTTCCCGGAGTGACAGCGCTGGGCCTGGATGCATCCGACCGCGAGCATCGACTCGCGAGCCACGGCGAGCATGTCGCACCCGAGCGCCATCGCGGCGAGCGCCCGGTGCGGCAGGCCGAGGCGACCAGCGCCCACGAACACGATGTCGGAGGCGTTTCCCTCTACTGCGAACCGGCTGAACACCTCCGGGAACCCACGCAGGAACGGCATCGCCACGTGGTCACTGAAGACCAGCGGCGCAGCCCCGGTGCCGCCCTCCCCACCGTCGATGGCGATGAAGTCGGGCCCACCGCCGGTCCGGCGCATCCTGCCGGCGAGGTCCGACCAGAACCCGAGCTCACCGACGGCCGACTTGATGCCCACCGGCAGTCCGGTCGCGTCGGCCACTTGCTCGATGAACTCGATCATCGAGTCCACGTCGCGAAACGCCGTGTGGCCACTCGGTGACTTGCACGTCTCTCCCACCGGGATCCCGCGGATGGCCGCGATGTCCGGGGTCACCTTGGCGCCGGGCAGCATCCCTCCCAGCCCCGGCTTGGCACCCTGGGAGAGCTTGATCTCGATTGCCCGTACCGGTGATTCGTCGATGGACTCGAGAAGCTTCGGCAACGAGAACGCCCCGGAGCCGTCGCGACAGCCGAAGTACGCGGTACCCACCTGGAAGATGAGGTCGCCGCCCTGCAGGTGGTGCGGAGAGATACCGCCCTCGCCGGTGTTGTGCAGACAGTGTGCCGCCGCTGCTCCGGCGTTGAGGGCCTCGATTGCCCGTCCGGACAGGGCCCCATAGGACATCGCGGACACGTAGACGATGGAGTCGGGCCTGAACGCCTTCGCGCGGTTGTGGCCTGCCCCCCACACCTTGGCGCACGGGACCGTGAAGTCCTCGTCCGGGCCGGCCGGTTCGCCCGGCAGCGGTTCCAACGGGAACGTGCGTTGCCGCGCGATCAGGTATCCGGGGGTGCGCTCCATCTGGGCGTCCGAGCCAAAGCCGAACGTGTTGTCCTGGCCCTTCGCGGAGGAGTAGATCCAGCGCCTCTCGTCACGACTGAAAGGGCGTTCCTCGTTGTTGGAGGTGACTATGTACTGGCGCAGTTCCGGCCCCACACCTTCCAGCCAGTAGCGGAAGTGCCCGAGCACCGGGTAGTTGCGCAGGATGGCCTTGTGGGTCTGAAGGCGGTCGAACACCACCATCGCCACAAAGGCGACGCCCAGCGCGATGAGGACCCACCAGAGCCAGTGCACCGCAGCGCTCAGTCCTCGTCGGTTCCCTCTGAGGCACGCTCGCGGATCGCTTCCACGACCGTCGAGTCGGCAAGGGTGGTGGTGTCACCCAGCCTGCGGCCTTCCACCACGTCGCGCAGCAGGCGTCGCATGATCTTTCCGGATCGGGTCTTGGGCAGGTCAGGCACGATGATCACGGCCCGCGGCTTGGTGATGGCGCCGAGCTTGTCGCCCACGTGCAGCCGGATCTCCTCGCGCAGTGCATCGGAACCCTCGAATCCACTTCGCAGGATCACGTAACCCACCACTGCCTGGCCGGTCGTGTCGTCAGTCGCACCGACCACCGCAGCCTCGGCCACCGCAGGATGGTCCACGAGGGCCGACTCGACCTCGGCGGTCGAGATGCGGTGCCCGGAGATGTTCATCACGTCATCGACGCGGCCCAGAACCCAGATGTAGCCATCGCTGTCGACCTTGGCGCCGTCGCCCGCGAAGTAGCGGCCCGGGTACTCCGACCAGTAGGTCTCCTTGTAGCGCTCCGGGTCACCCCAGATGCCCCGCAACATGCCCGGCCAGGGACGGGTGAGTGTGAGGTAGCCGCCGCCCTCTTCGACCTTGTTGCCCTCGGAGTCCACGACTTCGGCGCCCACCCCCGGAATGGCGGAGCATGCCGAGCCCGGCTTGGTGGTGGTGATGCCCGGCAGCGGCGTGAGCATGTGCCCGCCCGTCTCGGTCTGCCACCACGTGTCGACGATCGGACAGCGACCGCCTCCGATGTGCTCGTGGTACCACATCCATGCCTCGGGGTTGATCGGCTCCCCCACCGTGCCGAGCACCCGCAGGCTGGAGAGGTCGCGGCGCTGCGGTTCCTGCTCACCCCACTTCATGAAGGTGCGGATCGCGGTGGGTGCGGTGTAGAGCTGGGTGACCCCGTAGCGCTCGACGATGCTCCACAGCCGGTCCTTGGGCCAGGTGGAAGGGTCGCCCTCGCGATGCTGCTCGCGGGGTGTGTCGGGTGTGCCCTCGTAGATCACCGAGGTGGCCCCGTTGCACAGCGGCCCGTAGACGATGTAGCTGTGACCGGTGACCCAGCCGACGTCCGCGGCGCACCAGTACACGTCTTCGTCCGCCTTCAGGTCGAATACGGCCTTGTGGGTCCAGGCCACGTGGGTGAGGTAGCCACCGCTGGTGTGCATGATGCCCTTGGGCTTGGCAGTGGTGCCCGAGGTGTAGAGCAGGTAGAGCAGCTGCTCGGAGTCGAACGGCTCGGCCGGGCAATGGGTGCCGAGCTCCGAGCGCGCCTCCTCGACGGCGTCGTCCCACCAGTGGTCGCGACCGGCCTCCATCTCGATGCCCTCACCGCCGCAGCGGTCGGCAACCACAACCGAACGCACCGTGGGGCACTTGGACAGCGCGGCATCGACGTTGGGCTTCAGCCAGAACGGCTCGCCGCGGCGGTAGCTGCCGTCGGCGGTGACGACCACGGTGGCCGCGGCGTCGTTGATGCGGTCGATGAGCGAGTCGGGGCTGAAGCCGCCGAACACCACGCTGTGCGCGGCGCCGAGACGGGCACAGGCGAGCATGGCGACGACCGTCTCCGGGATCATGGGCATGTAGATGCACACCCGGTCGCCCTGCTCTATGCCGAGGCGCCGCAGGGCCAGGGCGAAGGCCATCACGTCATCGAGCAGATCGGAGTAGGTGATGGTGCGGGTGTCTCCCGGCTCGCCTTCGAAGTGGAAGGCCACCTTGTCGCCGCGTCCGGCCTCGACGTGGCGGTCGAGGCAGTTGTGGGTGACGTTGAGCTTGCCGCCCACGAACCACTTGGCGAACGGCAGGTCCCACTCGAGGGTGGTGTGGAACGGCTCGGCCCAGTCGATCAGGTCGCGCGCGTTGTCCGCCCAGAATCCCTCGAAGTCTGCGTCTGCCAGGTCGTAGACCGCCGGGTCGTTGTAGTTGGCGCGTGCGGCGAACTCCGCTGGTGGCGGGAACGTCCGCTCCTCGGTGTAGATGTCCTCGATCGTGGGCGAGTCCTTGTCGGCCATGGCCGGTCCCCCTTCGGTTGTACCCGCACGGACTGTAGCGGTACGAACAACCCCTGCGATCCGATCACCGCCACTCGAGAGCTGTGAACCCGCCGAGGCCGTTCGGGTCACACAGGGCTTCGGCTTCTACGATCACGCTGCGTGCACGGATCGCCTCGAGATCGCCGATGCCGGCACGGTCATCCCACTCGTCGCGCGCAACCTGCACGAGCTGGTCGATCCCGTTGGCAGCCAGCCAGTCCGCCTGCGACTGCACCAGCGATGGCGGCGGGAGCTGGTCGAGGGCCACGTCCACCGTGATGTCGCGCGTTGCGGGAGCATCGAACGGGTCGCCCCCACGCTCGTGGCCGCGGTAGGTGCGCAGCCACTCCGGCTGGGCCCGGTCTGCCATCTCGGAGGTCGACCGGCAGTAGTCGAACACCACCACCGAACCGGACTCCACGAGGTCGGTGGCGCGCTGCACCCACGCGGTGGCGTTCGTCTGCCACGGCACCCGGGTGCCGTCGGGAGCATCGGGAACGAGCCTGTCCAGCTCGGCGCCCTCGGAGGTCGAGAGCTCGACGGGAGCTTCCGCGAGCCGACCGTCAACGGCCTCAACACACACCTCGACCCAACGGCCGGCGTCGCGCTGCACCAACCGGAACGGCAGGTTGTCGAGCAGTTCGTTGGCAACGACTGCTCCGGTGATCGGCGTGTCGGGGAAGTCGGCCGACTGCGTGAAGTGTGGGCCCGCACCACTCGGCTCGCCCGCCGCGATGTCGAGGTGGTCCGCCTGTGCGGAGCGGAGGGTGGAGGAACGTTCCACCATCACCCATCGCAGCGCCGGCGAGCACACCGGATCGGCAGCGCTCACCGAGATGGCCAGGGCACCCCGACCTGCTCCGGCCTCCACGACGGTGAATGGGTCCGGTCGGTCCAGGTCGTCCCAGAGCCGGTCCAGCCTGGCGGCCATCACCGTTCCGAACAGCGGCCCCACCTCCGGGCTCGTGATGAAGTCACCGCCGCGGCGGCCCGCGGAGCCGTCGGTCGCGAAGAACCCCGTCGCCGGCGCATACAACGCCAGCTCCATGTACTGGTCAAAGCGCAGTCGACCCAGGTGGTCGAACGCCTCGGACAGGGCAGCGGGGAGTTCCACTGCGCAGGCCGGTCAGCTGCCGGCGGCTACGAGCTGGAATGTCGTGACGTTGTTGAGAACCTGCGGGAGGATTCCGAACACCAGCGTGGCCACGAGCGTGACGCCCATCGCGAACACGAGGGGTGTTGGCGTACGCACCGGGCTGGTGTCGACCTCGGGCACGTCGTCGAACCACATCGTCTTGGCCACGTTTAGGTAGTAGTAGGCCGCGATGGCCGTGTTGATCGCCATGACGATCGCGAGTGTCCAGCCCAGTCCGGTGCCGGCATCGACCAGCACCGCGAACACGCCGAACTTGGCGAACCAGCCACCGAGCGGCGGGATGCCGATCAGGGATGCCAGGAACACCGTGAGGGCCACTGTGAGCCCCGGCATGTACTGGAACAGGCCGCCGAAGTCCTTGATCTCCGCCGAGCGGGTCTTGCGGGTGATGGCGATGATCACTGCGAATGCGCCGAGGTTCATGGCCGCGTAGATCACCAGGTAGTTGATGGTTGCCTGCAGGGCGAGCTCCGGATTGGCCCCGGCCACGGCGAACGGGGCCAGCATGAAGCCGGCCTGCGCGATGCCCGAGTATGCAAGCATGCGGATCACGTTGGTCTGGCGCAGCGCGATCAGGTTGCCGACCGTCATCGATGCCACGGCCAGCACGAAGAATGCCGGCTGGATTACGTCGTCGCGGACGATGAACGAGAAGTAGGTGACCTGGATGAGGGCCACGAAGCCGGCCGCCTTGGAAGCCACCGCCAGAAATGCCGTGACCGGCGTGGGCGCGCCTTCATAGGTGTCGGGCGCCCACACGTGGAACGGCACCGCGGAGACCTTGAAGCCGAAACCGATGATCACGAACAACAGCGCCAGCGTCACCACGGGCACACCGTCGTCGCCCATCTCGAAGAGCTTCACCCCGATCTCGGTGAGGTTCGTGCTCCCGCCGAGGCCGTAGGCCAGCGACAGGCCGTAGAGCAGTATGGCGGAGGCGAACACGCCCATCAGGTAGTACTTCAGGCCCGCCTCGTTGGATCGCTCGTCTCCCTTGCGCCACGCCGCCATCATGTAGGCCGGGATGGAGAGCAGCTCGAGGGCCACGAAGATGCCGATCAGGTCACGGCTCGAGGCCATCACCGTCATGCCGAGCACCGAGCAGACCAGCAACAGGTAGTACTCCGACTCCCAGTAGTCGCCCTCGGCCATGTAGTTCGTGGACAACAGCACCACGATGTAAGCCGACACGATGAACAGCGCCTTGAGCACGAGCGCCATCGAATCGACCACGTAGCCACCGTCGAGCATCACCCAGGGCCCGTCGCCGCTGGCGGCCATCAGCGCCAGCGGAATCAGCGAACCAAGGAACCCGAGGCCTGCGATGGCAGGCATCGCCGGGCGGGCCCGCTCGAGCTTCACCGAGTCGAGCAGTGCCAACACGATGATCGTGCCGACCAGGATGAGTTCGGGCGCGAGCGCGTAGTAGTCCATGTGCGGCTTGTCGAAGGCGACCTCGGCGGTCTGCTGCAGCATGGCCAACACGTCGGATCAGCCTCCGGTGGCTGCGGCGGCGACGATCGTCGCGGCCGGATTGGTGACGTCGAATATGAGGCTCGGCAGGAAGCCCAGCACCACGATCAGCACGAGAAGCGGTGCCCAGGAGATCCACTCGGTGGGCTGCACGTCGGTGATCTCCGGATCGTCTGCGAACTCCTCGGAGGGAGTGCCCATGGCGGTGCGCTGCAGCAACCAGAGCAGGTAGCCGGCCGCCAGCACCGTGCCGAGCGCCGCGATCACCATCAGGGTGCGAAACAGCGCCTCGTTGAGCATCGGAGCGGGCTGGTAGGCGGCGAGGATGGCGGGGAACTCACCCCAGAAACCGGCCAGGCCCGGCAGGCCGAGGGATGCCATCACACAGAAGCCGGCGATCCATCCCATGCGGGGTGCCTGCACCAGCAGGCCACCGAGCCGCTTGATCTCGAGGGTGTGGTAGCGCTCCTTCACAGAGCCGGCAATGAAGAAGAGCATGCCGGTGATGAGGCCGTGCGCAACCATGCCGAAGATCGCCGCGTTGATGCCGAAGTCGGTCAGCGTGGCGATGCCGAGCATCACGAAGCCCATGTGAGCCACAGAGGAGAAGGCGATCAGCCGCTTCATGTCGGTCTGGGCGAGGCATGCCAGGGCGCCGTAGATGATGCCGATGACGGCCAGCACGCCGATGATGGGTGCCCACCACTGGGCTCCCTCGGGCAGGAACGGCAGGGCGATGCGAACGAAGCCGTAGGTGCCGAGCTTCAGCAGCACCGCAGCCAGGATCACCGAACCCTGCGTGGGCGCCTGGGTGTGCGCGTCCGGCAGCCAGGTGTGGAACGGGAACATCGGCACCTTGATGCCGAAGCCCATGAACATGCCGCCGAAGATGAGGATCTGGGTGGTGCGGGCGATGTCCATGCCACCCAGGTCGGTGAGTACGCGCATGTCGAAGGTCTGCTCGGCCGACAGGAAGTACAGCGCCAGGAAGCTGACGATCATCAGCGCCGATCCGAACAGTGTGTACAGGAAGAACTTGATCGAGGCGTACTTGCGTTCGGGTCCGCCCCATACGCCGATCATGAAGTACATCGGCAGCAGCACGACTTCGAAGAACACGAAGAACAGGATCAGGTCCTGTGCGACGAAGGTTCCGATCATGCCGGTCTCGAGCAACAGGATCAGCGCCAGGAACGCCTTCGGGTTGCCTGGAGCCGGGATGTGGTTCCAGCTGTAGATGACGACCAGCGGCACCACCAGCACGGTCAGGGCCATCAGTGGCAGCGAGATGCCGTCGATCCCGATGATGAAACTGCTGTTGATCAGCGGGATCCACTCGGCGTCCACGACGTACTGCAGCGAGCCCGCAGCGTCGTAGTCGAAGTCGAACAGGAAGAGGATCCCGAGCAGCAACGATGCGCCCGAGGCCACGAGCGCGATGGTCTTGTGGGTCTCCTCCGCCTCCTTCGGGACCAGCATCATCAAGAGCGCGCCGGCCAGCGGCACGAAGGTGATGAGGATCAGTCCCCAGTCGGTCAGGAAGTCAGTCATGGAAGTGGTCTCCCGAGTCTCAGCCGATGGCCACTACGAACACGCCGGCCAGCAACGCTGCGGCGGCGAAGAACAATGCGGTGTACTGCTGGATACGTCCCGATTGCAGGTGGCGCAGCACTCCACCTGATTCGGATGCCGTCACACCGGCACCGTTGACGGCGCCGTCGACGACCTTCTGGTCGATGTTGTCGTAGACCCATTCGCCGGCGGCGACCGCTGTGGCGCCCGCGCCGTCGACCACACCGTCGAGGACCTTCTGGTTGAACCAGTTGGTGGCCCGTGCGGCAGGTCCCTTCACGAAGCCCGTGATCACGTCGGTGTAGAGCCAGTCGAAGTAGTACTTGTTGACCAGCACGTTCTTGCCGAATCCGGCCACGGCGTTGCGCTCCGAGAGTCCCTGGAAGAACTTCAGTCCGTCGTGCCAGTAGTAGAGGTAGGTCAGCCCGATGCCCGCGCCGGCGACGGCCAGCGAACCCAGCGCCAGCGGGATGTTGAAGCTCGCGTGGCTGATGCTGGGGAAGTAGGCGCCCACGGGCTCCACGAACTGCTCGAACTGCGTGTGCAGCGACTCGGGGAACTCGATCGGTCCGATCTTCTTGGGAAGGTTGAGCACACCTACCACCGCGCCGAGGGTGGCGAGGATGATGAGTGGCACGGTGATCCGCGGTCCTGACTCGTGCGGCGTGCCGTGGCCCCGGTACTCGCCGTAGAACGAGTACCAGATCGTGCGGGTCATGTATGCCGCGGTGCAGAAGGCACCGATGATCAACATCACCAGCATCAGGTGGTAGGTGCCGTTGGCGCCATCGCTGAAGAACGACCCGTGGCCGGCGAGTATCTCGTCCTTGGACCAGAAGCCCGACAGCGGGAAGATGCCTGCCAGTGCGCCGGTGGCGATCAGGTAGGTCCAGAACGTCCTCGGCATGATCTTCCGCAGTCCGCCGTAGTCGTCGACCATGTTGAAGCTGTGGTGGCACGCATGGCTCATCGAGCCGGCGCCGAGGAACAGGCAGGCCTTGAACATGGCGTGGGTGAAGAGGTGGAACATCGCAGCGGTCCAGGCACCCACTCCGAGGGCGGTGACCATGAAGCCGAGCTGCGAAACCGTGGAGTAGGCGAGGACCTTCTTGATGTCCTTCTGCACGAACGCGAGCAACGCACCGAACATCGCCGTGACCGCACCCACGAGGGCCAGCAGGTTGACCGACGAGCCGGCGATCGAGAGCCCTTCCCAGAACACCGGGTAGAGGCGGGCGACCAGGTAGATGCCGGCCACGACCATGGTGGCGGCGTGGATGAGTGCCGAGACCGGGGTGGGGCCGGCCATTGCGTCCGGTAGCCAGGTGTGCAGGACGAACTGGCCGGACTTCGACATGACCGCCGCGATGAGGCAGCACGAGGCGAGCAGCAGGAGGCCGTGGTCGATCCCGCCGTTGGAGGCGAGGATGTTGATGTCGAGGATCGAGAAGGACTTGTCGGCCGCGAAGTACAGCACGATCATGCCGACGAGCAGGCCGATGTCACCCACGCGGTTGGTGAGGAACGCCTTGAGCGCGGCGTTGGAGTTGGGTTTCTCCTCCCACCAGTGGCCGATCAGCGCGAACGAACACACGCCCACCAGCTCCCAGCCGACGATCATCTGGATCGTGCTCTGGGAGAGCACGAAGAAGAGCATCGAGGCGGTGAACAGCGACAGGAAGGCGAAGTAGTGGGTGTAGCGCCGGTCGCCCTTGACGTAGTCGGTGGAGTAGACGTGCACCAGCATCGAGATGATGGTGACGACGAACAGCATGAACACCGACTGGCCGTCGACCATCGTGCCGATGGTGATCAGGGAGCTGCCTGCAACGCCCGTCTCGAACCACGTCGAGCAGCGGACCACGGGCTTGGTCGGGCCGCGGCCCTCTCCGTCACTGGCCATCGCCGCGGATGCAGGAGCCGCCGTAGCCCGGCCGGCCGACTCGCCCTCGGTCAGACCGAGTGCGTTCGAGTTGCCGTCGTCGGCGTTGGTGCCCAGCTCGTCGACGACCTTGGAGCATCCGGGCTCCACGTCCGACAGCGCCGCTGCCTCGGCCTCCGGATCACCCTCGTCGGCCGTCGCTGCGGCGACGGCCGTGCCAGCCGCAGCCTCACTGCTGTCGGCGTTGGTGTGGTTCCACCAGCCCCCAGCGGTGAACAGGGCGAGGATGAAGCAGATGCCCACTGCAGTGACGCCGATCTCGGAGCCCTTGCGCGGCAGGCGCTTGCCGAAGAAGAGGATCAGCAGGAACGACAGCGCCATGATCGCCGGAAGCAACCAGGTGTGTGTCAGGAACCACATGCGCGCGTCAGCCCTTCAGCTCGTCGAGCTCGTCGATGTCCACCGATCGACGGTTGCGGTAGATAAGAAGGACGATCGCAAGGCCCACGCCGACCTCGGCGGCGGCGACTGCGATCACGAACAGGGCGAACACCTGGCCATCGAGGCCATGGAAGGTGCTGAATGCGACCAGGTTGATGTTGACCGCGTTGAGGATCAGCTCGATCGACATCAGCACGAGTACGCCGTTGCGGCGCACGATCACCCCATAGACACCGATCGAGAACAGGATCGCGGCGAGCAGGAGGAACTGGTTGAGCAACATGTCAGTCCCTCCTCGCCAGAACGATGGCGCCGATCAGGGCTCCGGTCAGCATCACGCCGAGAACCTCGAAGGGAATGAGCTGAGGACCGAACACCTCGTTGGCCAGGGCCTGGGTGCGGTTGTTGCCGGCCTGGGCCATCGGGCCGTCATAGGCCTCGAAGGTGAGCTTGTCGTCGCCCCAGGTGCTGACGAGGGCGAACGAGATGACCGCGACGGTGATGACGCCGACGATCACGCCGAGCGGACGCTGGTTGTTGTCGAGGTCGTCGGACTTCCCGAGCGGTGCGCGCGTAAGCATGATGCCGAAGAGGAACAGCACGATGACGGCGCCCAGGTACACGAGGATCTGGGTGATCCCGACGAACTCCGCCTGCAGGAGCAGGTAGTTGATGCCGGCACCGCCCAGCACCACGACCAGCCAGAGCGCTGCGTGCACGACGTTGTCGGTGGTGACCACACGCAGCGCCGCGATGATCATCAGCACCGCCACGATCCCGAAGGCCACGTTGGCCGGCGTGTCGAAAGTCTGCTCGGCCAGCAGCGACGCGAACGCATTCATCGCGGCACCTTCTTCACCTTGGCCTCCGAGCCGGCTTCATAGGCCTCGAACTCGGGCACGGTCTGCATCCACTTGCCCAGCCGCTCCTTGTCGTGGAGCAGGTCGGCGATCTTCAGTTCGGAGTACTCGAACTCGGGGGTCCAGAAGAGGGCCTCGAAGGGGCACACCTCGACGCAGATGCCGCAGTACATGCACAGCGAGAAGTCGATGTCGAAGCGGTCGAGCTTGTTGACCGAACGGGGCTTGCCGCCGGCTCGCCGCGGCGGGGCGAGCGTCTTGTGGCCCTCGATGTAGATGCACCAGTCCGGGCACTCACGGGCGCACAGCATGCAGGCGGTGCAGTTCTCCTCGTGCAGCGAGATCACGCCACGCGCCCTGGGCGCCGGCACGTCGACCTCGTGGGGATACTGGACCGTGTTGGACCCGATGGACGGCGCCGGGATGAGCGTCTTGGCTCCCCGCTTGGGGAACATGGTGTTCATCGCCGTGCGCAGGGTGACCGCGAGGCCCTTGAACAGGCCGGGGACCCGGGGCCTGGATGGCTTCGGCATCAGAACACCACCTTCAGCACGCCGGTGATGGCGATGTTGACCAGTGCCAGGGGAATCAGCACCTTCCAGGCCAGCTTCTGCAGCTGGTCCTCACGGAAGCGGGGGAAGCTGAACCGCACCCAGAACACCACACCGACGAGCAGCACGGCCTTGAGCGAGATCACGAGCGGGCCCACCCAGTGCATGGCGTCGCGGCTGATGCCCCAGCTCTCCGGCAGCGCCCAGCCGCCGAGGAAGAGTGTGGAGGCCACAGCGGCGAACGCGACGGCGGTGGCGAACTCGGAGATGAAGTAGATGAGGAACCGGATGCCCGTGTACTCGACGTGGTAGCCGGCCACGAGTTCGGACTCCGCGATCGGCATGTCGAACGGTGTCTGGGTGAGCTCGGCCTGCACCGCGATCAGGAAGATGACGAAGCCGATGATCTGGGTGAAGAGGAACGGGTTGCCGATGCCATCCCAGCCGAAGATCGACCCGCTCGACTGCGCGGCCACGATGTCCTGCAGGTTGAGGCTGCCCACCGAGATCACGACACCGACGGTGGCGAGCACCATCGGCAGTTCGTAGGCGATGAGCTGTCCGGCCGCGCGCAGGCCGCCGAGCAGTGCGTACTTGTTGGCCGATGCCCAGCCGGCCATCAGGATGCCGATGACCGACAGCGAGGACACGGCCAGCACGTAGTAGATGCCGGTGGCCAGGTCCGCGATCACTGCGTTGGGCCCCGCGGGGATCACCACGAAGATCAGGAAGGTTGACGTGAGCACCACGGCGGGGGCCATGGCGAACACGAACCGGTCGGCCTTGCGGGGGAAGACGTCTTCCTTCTGGAGCCACTTGCCGACCTCGGCGAGCAGCTGCATGGAGCCGTAGGGGCCGGCTTCCATCGGACCGAGGCGACTCTGCATGAACGAGACGAACTTGAACAGGTAGAGGTAGACGACGCCGCCGGTGAGCAACAGCACGGCCACCAGTCCCAACAGGACCTTGATCGTCGTCTCCTGCCAGTACGCCATCTCGAGCGCCAGCAGCGGGTCGGTGAACGCCGGGATCATCGGTCGATGTCCCCCAGGATGAAGTAGAGCGAGCCCAGGATCGTGACGATGTCGGGCACGTAGACGCCACGCATGATCCACGGCGTGATCGACACGTTGTTGAAGCTGGCCGAGCGGATCTTCACGCGGAACGGCGTGAGGTCTCCTTGGGAAACTACGTAGTAGCCCATCTCGCCGAGGGGGTTCTCCGTGGCCACGTAGGCCTCGCCGGCCGGAACCTTGATGATGCGAGGCACCTTTGCCATGACCGGGCCCGAGGGCAGGCCGTCGCACAGCTGCTCGATCATCTTCACGGCCTCGCGGGTCTCTTGGAGGCGCACCCAGAACCGGGCGAACGAGTCGCCGTCGGGGTGGGTCCAGACCTTCCAGTCGAGCTCCGGGTAGGCGAGACCGATGCAGTTGTCGCGGCGAATGTCCCAGTCGATGCCGGAGCCGCGTGCATTGGCGCCCGACAAGCCGTACTGCATGGCCACGTCCGGCGGGATCACACCGATGCCGCGGGTGCGGGCCTGGAAGATCTCAGAGCCGAGCAGGAGGTCCTCCATCTCGTCACAGAACGAGAGGACCTTCGCCAACGCGACCTTGGTGGACTCGATCCAGCCCTTCGGCAGATCGTCCTTGAGGCCGCCGATGCGGTCGAAGTTGGGGTGGAAGCGACCGCCGGTGGCCGCCTCGATCTGGTCGAGCACGTATTCGCGGTCACGGAAGGCGAAGAACACCGGGGTGACCGCGCCCAGCTGGACACCCATGTCGCCCAGGAACAGGATCATGTGGGCGACCCTGGACATCTCGTGCAGGATGGTGCGGATCCAGGTGGCACGCGGTGGCGCCTCGACCTCCATCAGGTGCTCAGCCGCGAGGATGAAGGGCACCTCGTTGGCGAAGCTGCCCAGCCAGTCGATGCGGTTGAGCAGGGTGGTGACCTGCGGGTAGGTGCGCACCTCGGCGAGCTTCTCGTAGCCACGGTGCATGTAGCCGGCCACCGGCTCGGCACGGATCACCTGCTCACCGTCGAGCTGGGCGACGATGCGCAGGGTGCCGTGCGTGGCGGGGTGCTGCGGGCCGATGTTGAGGGTCATGCCCTCGGTTTCGAGCTCGACGTTGACGCGGGCGTCAGCGGCCTGGCTGGCGATGTAGGAGAGCTTCTGGCGGTCGGTCACTGCAGTCACGACTCAGCTCCCTCGTCGTCGGGTGCGCCCGCAGAATCCTGATCGGTTTCGGGAAGGGTCTCGACATCAACGATGCCGGGCCATGGCTTCACCATGCGGGCCACCAGCGGGTAGTCCTTGCGCAACGGGTTCCCCTCGAAGTCACCCGGCAGGTAGATGTGGCGCAGGCCGGGGTGGCCGATGAACTCGATGCCGAACATCTCCCAGCACTCGCGCTCGTGCCAGTCGGCGCCGGCGTACACACCGGTCCAGGTGGGCATGCGCATGTCGTCGTCGGCCACGTCGGCCTTGAGGGTGATGCCCCAGTGGTCACCGGGGGTGCCGATCGTTGCCACCCGGGCGAGCATCTGGAAACGGCTCTCGCCACCGGCGACACCCTGCACGATCCCGGCGGGCGCCTCTTCTTGGTCGGCGGACTGGCCGGTGCCGAGTGCGTTGTCGACCTCGGAGTCCATGGATCGCCCGTATGGAGACGGCATCCAGTCGATGGCTGAGAGGTAGCCGAAGTATCGGCACCCCATGCGGTTGCGCATGACTTCGGCGGCCTCACCCCACGCACCGGTGGCCACCCGTACCCAGAGGTCGCGGCCGGGGTCGATGTGGCTGCCGACCACGGCGTCGCCCATCGCTTCGACGACCTGGCCGAGGATCTCCTCGCGACGGTCGTCGCGGGGCGGTTCCTCGGGCGTCTCCTCGTCGGTCGAGGTGGTCTCTTCGGCCATCACTCGACCACGATCGGGTCGCCGGTCCAGCGTTGGACCGGATCCTCGTTCTTGATGCGCTCCTGCAGGAGCACCAGGCCCTCAAGGAGTGCTTCGGGCCTCGGCGGGCAGCCGGGCACGTAGACGTCGACCGGGATGATCTGGTCGACACCCTTGGTCACCGAGTAGCTGTCCCAGTAAGGGCCGCCGCAGTTGGCGCAGGAGCCCATCGAGATCACGTACTTCGGGTCGGGCATCTGCTCCCAGAGGCGCAGGATCGAGGGCGCCATCTTGTCGGTGACGGTGCCGGAGATGCAGACGAGGTCGGCCTGGCGGGGGCTGGCCGGCAACGGGATGACGCCGAGGCGCATCACGTCGTAGCGGGGCGAGCCCATGGCGGAGGCCATCTCGATGGCGCAGCACGCGAGGCCCCACTGGTACATCCACACCGAGTAGCTGCGAGCCGTGTTGAGGAGCTTTGTGAGCGGCTTGGGCATCTTGCCGCTCTCGACGAGACCTAGGCCCACTTGAGGACCCCCTTGCGCCATGCGTAGACGAGCGAGAGAAGCAGCACGAACACGAAGAAGCCCATGTGGGCCAGCCCGAAGCCGCCGAAGGCCTCCACCTGGGTGGCCCAGGGGAAGAGGAACACGATCTCGACGTCGAAGATCACGAACAACAGGGCGAATACGTAGTAGCGGATCTGGCTCTGGGACCACATGTCGCCCACGGGGTCGACACCGGATTCATACGACACGTACTTCTGGTCCTGGCGGCGATCCGGGCGGATCAGCCAGGCAATCAACACCAACAGACCCACGAGGATGAACCCGAGGGAGGCGAAGATTCCGACCGTCAGATACGAGCGCAGGAAGTCGCTCAGGGGAGATTCGGACATCGGCTGGGAGACTACTCAGAGGGCGGGACTGAACCAAAGTTAGTGGCCTCTGGTACGCCGAACGCCCAAACCCGCGCAAAGGACCCGTTGCGCAACCCCGGTGCCCCTGCCCGGACTCAATCGGCGACGATGCGCACGCCGTGCCAACCTGAGGACGCACCCGGTCCGGGCCTCGCGAACTCGCCGCTCTGGGTTTGGCCCTCGTTGTCGGTGGCACGCACCTCGATCACGTGCTCGCCGGGCTCGGGCACCAACTCGATTCCCCACTGGCGCCATGTGGTCCCCGAGTACTCCTCGCCCAGCCTGGCCTGCTGCCACGGGCCCTCGTCGATTCGCACCTCAACGGAGCCGATGCCGCGGTTCATTGCCCAGGCCACCCCACCGATGCCCAGGGGTTGGCCCGCCGTCACCGAAGCGCCCTTCTTGGGCGTGTCGATGCGGGATGCGGTCGTCACTGGTGCCTCGGTGTCCCAACCACGGGGGATCCAGTAGCCCTCGAACTCGTCGAATCGGGTCAACTCGATCTCCGAGAGCCACTTGGTCGCCGACACATATCCGAACAGGCCGGGCACGATGAGCCTGGCCGGATATCCATGGTCGGTCGGGAGTGGCTCGCCGTTCATGCCTACCGCAACGATCGCGTCGCGTCCGTCGAGCGCCGCCGTGGGGAATCCGGCGGTGAACCCGTCCACGGAGCGGCCCACCACCTGGTCTGCGGACGCGTCGACGCCGGCCTCTGCCAGGAGGTCGTCCAGCCGGCAGCCGAGCCAGCGGGCCGTGCCGATCAGCTCACCACCGACCTCGTTGGACACACACGCGATGGTGGTGTCGACCTCGATCATCGGGCGGTCGAGCAGCTCCTGGTAGTCGAGGGAGATCTCGTTGTCGACGCGTCCGACCACCGAGAGACTCCAGTCGTCCACGGTCACGCGGGGCACCACCAACGCCGTGTCGATCCTGTAGAAGTCCTTGTTGGGAGTGATGAACGGCGACACGCCGTCGATTCCCACGTCGACTCCGTCGCCGATCGGCGCCAGCGGGGTCGCCGGTTCTGGCAGCGTGATGCCGAGTCGCTCCGCAGCAACGGCCGCCGTGGAGCGCAGCCAGGCCGACAGCGCCCCCACTCCCCCAGCCACGACCGCCGTGCCGCCAGTGGCCACGAAGAAACGGCGTCGCGACAGCGCAACGGACGCCTGAGCGCCGCGCTCGCCCATCACCGCCACTGTCTCGCCATGGCGTGCAGCACCGGGCCAAGCACGGCCGGCCAGCCCCGCGAACCAGAACAGCAGCGCCACGGACACGGCTCCCCCGGCCAGCGTCGCCAGGGCGGATCCCCAGCCTGCCCCGCCCCGACCGAGTGGTGACACCGCGCCCACGGCGATCACTAGCGCCACCAGTGCAACGGCCGACCCCCTCCGACCGGAGACCATCCAGTGGCCTGCCAGGGCCGCCAGTGCCACCAGGATCACCGCCACACCGGCGAGCAGTACGGCCTTGTCCGAGGTGCCGAACGTGGAGATCGCCCAGTCGCGCACCGGTTTGGGCACCACATCCACGACGCGGTTGCCCACCTCCACCAGCGGAGAAATGGCGCCGTCACGCAGGGATGCGACCAACTCGGCGAAGACGAGCCCACCGGCCAGGGCCACCACTCCGAGCACAGCCCCCACCCAGCGGGGCATGGCCCGTATGGCATCCTGCGGCTCTTCTGGTCCCGGTACTGGGTCTGCTGACTCGGTGGTCTGCACCCCTCCATTGTCGCCTCCGACCCACCGCGATGCTTCCCGGGGCCCCTTACGATCCGCGAAACACGGGTTCACCGCCCGACATCGATTGGGACAGGCTGGGGGCATGGCCGACGCCCCAGCGCACTTCCCACCACAGATCCGGGCCCTCGACGACTGGTACCACGTGGGTGCAGGCGTCGAACACGCGGCCGACTTCGCCGTGGACACCTCCGAGATCGAGTTCTGGTTCTCTACCTGAGCAACTAGCTGCCCGAGACCAACTCGGCGGTCGCGTCGTTGGCGACGCGGGTGGCCGGCCCGGGCACGATGCCCAGCGCGAGCGTGCCGACGAGGGCGATCGCGAGGGCGAAGCCGGCTGCGACCGGAATCCGCACCTTCGGCCCCTCGAACTCGGCGACCTCCTCGCTGTCCTCTGCCGCGCCCTGCGGGGCTGCGAAGTACATCGCCACGATCACCCGCAGGTAGAGGAAGGCGCCGATCACAGCGGACAGCATTGCGATCACCGCGAGCGCCCAGGCACCCTGCTCGGCCACCGCTCCGATCACATAGAACTTCGCGAGGAACCCTCCGGTCAGCGGCACGCCCGACTGCGCGAGCAGGAACACCGCGAACAGCATCGCCAGGCCCGGTCGCGCCCGGGCGAGTCCGCGGTAGTCGTCGATTGAGTGCCGTCCATCACCGGTGCGCCCGATCAGTGTCACCACACCGAAGCTGCCGGCGACCATGAACGTGTACACCAGGACGTAGAACAACGCCGCCGAGGTGCCTGCATCGGATGCTGCGGACACGCCGAGCAGGATGAAGCCGGCGTGGCTGATCGACGAGTAGGCGAGCAGGCGCTTCACGTTGGTCTGCACGATTGCCAGAAGCGAGCCGAACACGAGGCTTAGCACCGCGAGCGCCGCGATCATCGGCACCCATTCCTCGCGGTAGGTGGGTCCGAAGGTCGTGACGAACACCCGCAGGAGGCCGGCCACGGCGGCAGCCTTGACGCCCGACGCCATGAACGCCGCCACCGGCGTGGGCGCGCCCTGGTACACGTCGGGTGCCCACATGTGGAACGGCACTGCCGCGATCTTGAAGCCGAAACCAACGACCATGAACGCGAGCCCTGCGAGGAGGACGCCGTTGTCGGTGATCACGTTGTCAGCCAGGAACGCCTGGATGTCGACCAGGTTCGTGGAGCCGATGGCGCCGTACACGAACGCGATGCCGTAGAGCAGGATCGCCGAGGAGAACGCTCCGAGCACGAAGTACTTCATGCCCGCCTCCTGTGAGGAGGCCCTTCGGGTGTGCATCGCAGCGAGCACGTAGACCGACACGGACAGGATCTCGAGGCCCACGAACAACACGATCAGGTCGTTGGCCGAGGCCATGACCACGCCACCCGAGGCGGACAGGAGCATCAGCACGTACCACTCGGGCCCTTCGAGGTCCTCGCGCCTGAGGTATCCCTCGAGCAGCAGCGTCGCCAGCACCACCGAGATGCAGATGACCACGGTGACGAACAGCGAGAACCCGTCGAGGCCCACGGCTCCTGCGATCGCGCTCGATGCGCCTTCGTCCTGCACCCGCTGCCAGAGCGGGATGCACGCCAGACCCGCGCCCGTGGCGACCACGACAGTCCAGACCGCGTGGAACCATCCGGGCAGGCGGCCCCGCACGATCGACACCACCGTGAGCAACAGGATGCCGCCGACGATGAGGATGAGCGACGGCGCGATGGCGGACCAGACGATCTCGGGAGTCGCGGGCTCCTCGATGATCAACTCGGGGACCGGAACGTCGGGAACCTGGGTCAGCATCAGCTGCCTCCCTCATCCGACTCGCCGGCCGCGCTCGACGCGGGGCCCGGCTCCTGGCCCGCATCCGGGGACTCGAAGCCCGGCACGGACTCCTCGACATGCACGATGATCGCCTCCACGGAGGGCTCGATCCGCTCGAGCATCGGAGTGGGGTACAGGCCGAGGAACACGATCAGCGCCAGCAGGGGCAGCATCACGAGGAACTCCCCGGCGGTCATGTCGCGCATCTTCGCGTTGGCCCCGGTGACCGGACCGTGGAAGGTGCGCTGGTACGCCCACAGGAGGTAGAGCGCAGCCAGAACCACGCCGCTGACCGCAACGACGCCCCACCAGCGAGCACCCGAGAAGGCTCCGAGAAGGGCCAGCAGCTCACCCGGGAAGCCGTTCAGTCCCGGCAGGCCGACCGAGGAGAGCATCACGACCGTGAAGACCGCTGCCATCACCGGAGCGACCTTCTGCAGGCCCGACAGCTCCGAGATCAGGCGGGTGTGGCGCCGCTCGTAGATCATCCCGACGAGCAGGAACAACGCCCCGGTCGTGATGCCGTGGTTGACCATGATCAGGATGCCGCCCTCCATGCCCTGCAGGGTGAGCGAGAACATGCCGAGGATGATGAAACCGAGGTGCGCCACGGACGAGTACGCCACGAGCCGCTTCAGGTCCTTCTGCATGGTGGCGGCGATGGCGCCATATGTGATTCCTATGACGCCGAGGGTCATCAGCACAGGTGCCGCCCAGACCGAGGGCTCGGGGAAGAGTTCGATCCCCAGGCGCAGGAACCCGTAGGTACCGAGCTTCAGCATCACGGCCGCCAGGATCACCGAGCCGGCCGTGGGCGCCTCGGTGTGGGCGTCGGGCAGCCACGTGTGCAACGGGAACAGCGGCACCTTCACAGCGAACGCAATGGCAAAGGCCACGAAGATCCAGCGGGCGGCCGACGTGGAAATGGCCAGCTGGTCGGTGAGCACCGTGATGTCGAACGTGAGCGGGTCTCCGGTGGCCTGGGACTGCAATACCCCCAGGGCGAAGATGCCCACGAGCATCAGGGCCGAGCCGAACATCGTGTACAGGAAGAACTTGGTGGCTGCGTAGATGCGGCGGCCGTGGCCCCACATGCCGATGAGGAAGTACATCGGCACAAGCACGATCTCGAAAAACACGAAGAACAGCACCAGGTCGAGTGAGGTGAACACACCGATCGCACCGGCCTGCAGCAACAAGAGCCAGGCGTAGTAGGGCTTCGGGTCGTGGTGGGCCTTGGCGCCGAGGATCGCTATCGGGAAGATGCAGCCCGACAGCACGACCAGGAACAGCGACACCCCGTCGATGCCGAAGTGCCAGGAGATGCCCAACTCGGAGATCCAGTCGCGCTGAACGACGAACTGGTACCCGGCCTCACCACTGCGGAACTGCGTGAGCATGTAGACCGACACCACGGCGGTGGCCGAGCTGGCGAGCAGGGCGATCGGGCGGAACAGCTCCGCGCGGCCGCGGGGAGTGATGCCGATCAGTGCGGCTCCGAGGACCGGGAGCAGGATCATTGCGGGGATCACGGCGGACATCAGCTGCTCATCCTCAGGATCACGAACACCAGTAGTGCAACTGTTCCGCCCGCTATCGCGAGGGCGTACGCGCGCACGAAGCCACTTTGCAGGCCGCGCATGGCCCTTCCGCTGAGCAGCGCGAGCCGGCCCACCCCGTTCACGCCTCCGTCGACCACTTCGGAGTCGAAGTCGGCCACGCCCTGGAAGGCCGCTTCACCCGGCCCTCCGACGACCTCGGCGTAGGCCGCGTCGATGTACAGGGCTTCTTCGAACGCAGGCTGTTCGATCTTCGACGGGTCGACCTTGTGACGCTGGTACACGCGCCAGGCGAACCAGATCCCGACGAACGCGACCGCGATCGCCACGAGGGCCAGGATCACGATCGTGAGCCCCGGCAACTTGGCGTGGTCATAGGAAAGCGCAGGATCCAGCCAGTCCTCGAGCACATGGAAGCTGTTGCCGAACGGCAGGTTCAGCAGGCCCGACACGGTTGCGAACACCGCCAGCACCAGCAGCGGCACGGTCATCGTCCAGGCGGGCTCACGCGGCTCGTGCTCGGGTGTCAGGTGATGGCCCCCATGGTCGCCGTCACCATGGCTGCTGTCACCGTGGTCGCCCTCGGTGTCCGAAGCGATGGCGGCCGCGGTGGCCGGGGCGTCCTCGTACTCCTCATGCATCTCCTCGGGGGTGAGGGCCGGCTCGGGCTCCCGCCAGTTCTCGGTGCCACCGAAGAACGTCATGATCACCAGGCGGGTCATGTAGAACGCCGTCAGCAGTGCCACCGCGACGCCGATCGCCCACTTCACTGCGCCAAGGGAGCCGGAATCGTAGGCAGCGGCGAGGATCTCGTCCTTCGACCAGAATCCGGAGAACGGCGGCACACCGGCGATGGCCAGCCAGCCGACGATGAATGTTGCGGACGTGATCGGCAGGTACTTGCGGAGCTGTCCGTAGCGACGCATGTCCTGTTCGTGCGCCATCGACACGATCACCGCACCCGAGCCGAGGAACAGCAGTGCCTTGAAGAAGGCGTGGGTGACCATGTGGAAGGTGCCGGCGACGAAGGCCCCGGACCCGATGGCGAGGAACATGTAGCCGAGTTGGGAGACCGTGCTGTAGGCCAGCACCTTCTTGATGTCGTTCTGGGCCACGGCCGCCAGCGCTGCGATGAGTGCCGTCCCCAGCCCGACCCAGGCGATCACCTCGTTCGCCCAGCCCGCATCGTGCAGCAACGGGTTCAGTCGGGTGAGCAGGAAGATGCCCGAGGTGACCATGGTGGCGGCGTGTATGAGCGCGGACACCGGCGTGGGGCCGGCCATCGCGTCGGGCAGCCAGACGAACAACGGGAACTGTGCGGACTTGCCGGCGGCGGCGAGGAAGAACAACAGCACCACCGCGGTGGCGGTCGCAGCTCCGAACAGACCACTTTCGGCACCCTCGGTGATGTCCAGGTAGTTGATCGACCCGATGGTCACCCAGACCAGGAACGTGCCGAGCATGAAGCCGAAGTCGCCGATGCGGTTGGTGACGAATGCCTTCTTGCCGGCCGTGGCGTTGGCCCGGTCGGTGAACCAGAAACTGATCAGCAAGTACGAGCATGCCCCCACGCCCTCCCAGCCCAGGAAGGTCATGATCAGGTTGTCGCCCATCACCAGGAAGATCATCGAGGCGACGAAGAGGTTGAGGTACACGAAGAACCTGGCGTAGTCCGGATCGCCCTTCATGTATCCGATCGAATACAGGTGGATCAGCGTGGCGATGCCCGTTATGAAGAGGCACATCGTGATGCTGAGCGGATCGGCGATGAGACCGAAGTCCACCGAGAAGCCCCCTGCAGGGATCCACTCGAACAGTGTGAGCTGGAGTGTTCGGTCGTCGGTGGGCAGCCGCTCCAACTCCGAGAAGGCAGCGATGGATGCTGCGAAGGATCCGCCGACCACCGCCGTTGCGAACCAGCCCGCAAGCGGATCGCCGAGGCGCCGGCCAAAGGGCAGCAGCAGTGCGAAACCGATCAGCGGCAGCGCGGGTATGAGCCAGATGAGGTCTTCCATGTCAGCGCCTCATCAGGGACAGGTCGTCCGCGGTGGCGCCCTGACGCCGCCGCATGATCGCAACCACCAGCGCGAGGCCGACCACGACCTCAGCCGCGGCGACGACCAGCACGAAGAACACGAACGCCTGCCCACCCACGTCGTCGAGGGCACGAGAGAAGGCCACGAAGGTCAGGTTGACCGCGTTGAGCATCAGCTCCACACACATGAACATCACCAGCGGGTTGCGGCGCACGAGCAGTCCCGTGGCACCGATGGCGAAGATCAATGCCGCCAGCACGAGGTACCAGGTCTCGGTGAGCACGAGTTCCACCTGGGCGAGCATCATGGCTGGTCCTCCCCCACCGGATCCGGCTCCCCCGGGCCGACTGCGTCGACCTCGACCGACTCGATGTCGGCCTCATCCGGCCCGCCCGCCATTGCGGCCTGCTCGACCTGCTCCAGGGCGGTGCCCTCGGGGAATTCGTCGAGGTCGATGGCCTCGCCCGGCTGCTTGCGAGCAAGTACGACCGCTCCCACCACCGCGATGGTCAGAAGCACCGCGGTGATCTGGAAGGCGAACACGTAGTCGGTGAACAACACCTCACCGAGGCGGTTCACGTCGGCCACCTCGGGGTCGAGGGGTGCCGTGACCGAAGGGGTTCCGGTGACGGCCTGGGTGCCGGCCAGCAGGGCGGTCAGCGAGAGTCCGAGAATGGCCACACCGCAGATCACCGCCGACACGCGTTGGCCCGCTATCGGCTCGATGCCGAGCGACGTGGCGCGGTCCACGCCCAACAACATGATGACGAACAGGAAGAGCACCACTATTGCGCCGGCGTACACGATCACCTGGATGGCAGCGAGGAAATAGGCCTCCTGGGCGATGAACAGCACGGCCACGCCGAACAGCGTGGCCACGAGGCTCAGGGCGTTGTGGACCGGATTGCGGAACAGCACCACGCCCAGCGCGCCGCCGAGGCAGATCGCCCCTGCGAGCAGGAAGGTGACCATCTCGACCCTCACTGGTCACCGTCCGGGTCTGCCGACTGGCCCTGCTCGGGTGCGCGCACGCCGTAGCCGAGCTCGCCGGCCCAGGCCACGATCCCCTCGAACTCGGCATTGCCGGCCGACGAGGTGGCACGCATCCAGCCGGAAGTGTCCTCCGCCGGGTCGAACCCGCCGTCCCAGTTCTCCCAGGGGAGCTGCTTCGGGCGACCATCATCGCCCACCACCAGCTCGTCCTTGGTGTAGATCGCATCCGAGCGGTTGGTGAACGCGAACTCGAACAGCTTCGACTCCGTGATCGCCTGGGTAGGGCAGGCCTCCACGCACAGGTCGCAGTGGATGCACCGCAGGTAGTTGATCTCGTAGACGTAGCCGAAGCGCTCGCCCGGCGAAGTCGGGTCTTCGGGATCGTTGTCGGCGCCGCGCACGTAGATGCAGTTGGCGGGGCACACACCGGCACAGAGCTCGCAGCCGATGCACTTCTCCATGCCGTCCTCGTAGCGGTTGAGGACGTGGCGGCCGTGGAATCGCTCCGGCTTGGGGCGCACCTCCTCGGGGTACTCGAGGGTGAGGCGGCGGCCCGTTTCGGAGCGAACGCCCGCCCACTTCTTCAGGGTGACCTTGAATCCGTCGAGATAGCCCATCAGTCGAACCCCCCGTCCACGAGGGACCGTTCACGATTCGCCCGGCCGGCGCGGATCGAGAGCCGCAGCAGCGACGCACCGAGCAGCAGCCCTGCGGCGCTGACGGCGATCACGGCCGGGATGCTCCAGTCGTTGTCGATGCCGACCTTCACGGCTGCCACGACCAGGAACCATCCGAGCGCCAGCGGGATCAGCAGCTTCCAGCCGAGGTCCATCAGCTGGTCGTAGCGGAACCGGGGCAGCGTGGCGCGGAACCACACGAAGATGAACAGGAACACGAACAGCTTGGCGAAGAAGTACGCCATCGGCAGGACATAGTCGGAGATCCAGCCCGTGATGCCGAACGTGGGACCGGCCGGGCCGCCGAGGAAGAGCGTCACGATGATCGCGGACATGGTCACCGTGTTCATGAACTCCGCGAGGAAGAACATCGCGAACCGCAGCGCCGTGTACTCGGTGTGGAATCCGCCGACGATCTCCTGCTCGGCCTCGACGAGGTCGAACGGCGGCCGGTTGAGCTCCGCGGTGCCCGCGATGACGAACACGATGAATGGCACGAGGCCGGTCATCCAGATGTTCCATCGGCCGCCTGCCTGGCCGTCGACGATCAGGTTGGTGGACAGCGAGCCTGCCAGCAGCAGGACGGTGGCGACCGACAGACCCAGCGCCGCCTCGTACGAGACCATCTGCGCCGATGCGCGCACCGAGCCGAGCAGCGGGTACTTCGAGCCGGAGGACCAGCCCGCCAGCATCACGCCGTAGACGGCAATCGACGACATGGCGAGCACCAGCAGGATCCCTATCTGCGGGTCGGCGACCTGCATCAGTGTCTCGTGGCCGAACATCGTGACCACGCCGTCGTTGTCACCGGAGAAGTTGCCCGCGATGGGCACGACCGTGAACACCAGGAACGCCGGCACCAGCGACAGGTAGGGCGCCAGGCGGTACACGAACGGATCCGCCTTCTCCGGCGACAGCTCTTCCTTGAAGAACAACTTGATGCCATCCGCGAGGGTCTGCAGAAGACCGAAGGGACCTGCGCGGTTGGGTCCGATGCGGTTCTGCATGTCGGCCACGAGCTTGCGCTCGAACCAGACCATCAGCATCACACCGACCATGAGCGCGGCAAACGCGACGACGACCTTGAGCAGCACTATCAGCACCTCTGCCAGCCCCACGTCGCCGGAGAGCAGTGGATCCATCAGGCCACCTCCACCCTCACGTCGCAGACGGCGTCGGCGCTGTTGACCAGCGCACCGGGGTCACCGCCGGCGAGGTTGTGATGGATCACTGCAACCCCACGACCCACCGACGCGTCGGCCCGGGCCGGAAGCGTGATCGTGCCGTGCTGTGACGTGACCTTCACCCTGGTGCCGCTGTCGATGCCGAGAGGTGCCGCGTCCGCGGGGCTCAGGAGCGCGACTGCAGCCGGTGCGAGTTCGGCCGAGGACGGGGAGTGTGCGAGCAGGGTGCCCCGGTCATACAGCGTGCGGGTGACCAGCAGTCGCTGGGAGTAGGCGTTGGCCGGAGGCACCTCGATGCCCGGCGCGACGACGTCGACCGGCCGCGCAGCCAGGTCGACCAGCACACCGTCCACAGCTTCGGGTGAACCGGGAGCGGTCGATGCGAGCGGGGCATGTGCCGGTGACAGCGCCACCAGCTCGTCGAGCAGCTCAGACGCCGAGGACTCGACGCCCAGGTCGCCACCGAGCTTCGCTGCCAACTCCACGGCGATGAGCCAGTCGGCGCGGGCGGTGCCGGGCGGGGTGACCAGCTGCTGCACGGCGCTGACCCTGCCCTCGAAGTTGGTGGTGGTGCCGGACACCTCACCGAGTGCGGCTGCCGCCAGGACCACCGATGCAGACCTGGCACTCTCGTTGACGAACGGGTCCACCGAGATCACGGTGCGCACGCCGGACAGCGCACGCCGGGCCAGTGAGCGGTCCGGGAAGTCCACCAGGGGATCGGCACCGAGCAGCACGAGCACCTCGATGCGCCCCTTTGCGGCGTCCTCCAGGATTCCCGCGGTGTCGAGGCCGGCCTCGAGGTCTGCGGTGCCCCAGGCCTCGCTCACTGCAGCAGAGTCCAGAGGCAGGCCACCCGGACCCATCCCCGGGGCGAGACCGGCTTCCAGTGCGCCACGGATGTTGCCGCGGTCGAGCAACGTGAGGAACGTGGCGCCGGGAACTGCCTGGCGAACCGCAGCGATCGCGTCGACGACGCAATCGGCCGACTCGGCCAGGTTGGAGCGGCCCACGACGACCTTGAGGTCATCGCCCGCTGCCCTCAGCACCTCGGCTGCACCGGAGGCGCCCTCGGGAGGTTCACCGGCAAGCAGCGATGCGACGGTCGCGGCGGCCGCGCCGGGCACCGTGGGCACCCGGTGTGCGACGAGGTCGCCCAGCGCGGTCGCCCGCGGGGTCACCTCGATCACCTTCACGCCGTCCTGGCTGGCCGCGTGCCGCATGCGCAGGTGCATCACCGGTACGTCTTCGATCGGATCGGAGGCCAGCCACAGCACCGTCGAGCCAGGGGCGCACACATCGTCGATCGTGGCGCCGGGCAGACCGAGTACCACCGGGGCGGGCAGGCCGTCACCGACCTGTGCATCGACATTGTCGGTGCCGATCACCTTGCGCGCCAGCTTCGACCAGGCGTACTGCGCCTCGTTGGTGAGCCTCGCTCCGCCGATCATCGCCACGGACTGCGGCCCGCGGCCATCGACTGCGGAACTTATGTGGCCTGCTGCAGCGGTGAGCGCCTCGTGCCAGCGGGCGGAAGCCAACTCGCCGTCTTCGCCGCGCACGAGCGGGTCGGAGACCCGCTCGTCGCTGTTGGCCGCTTCGAAACCGAACCGGCCCTTGTCGCACAACCATGACCAGTTGACCGGGTCGGAGTCGACGCCCTGGAGGCGCAGCAGCTCGTTGCGGCTGGATTCGAGGGTCACCGTGCAGCCCATCGAGCAACGCGTGCAGGTGGACTCGGTCGCCTCGAGGTCCCATGGGCGGGCCTTGAAGCGATAGGGCTTGGCGGTGAGCGCACCCACCGGGCAGATCTGGACCGTGTTGCCGGAGAAGTACGAGCTGAACGGTTCGCCCGGGAACGTGTTGACCTCGGTGCCGGATCCGCGGTTGATGAAGTGGATGAGCGGTTCGCCGGCCACCTCATCGGCGAACCGGGTGCAGCGGTCGCAAAGGATGCAGCGCTCACGATCGAGGTAGACCGTCTCGGAGATCGGGATCGGCTTGGCGAAGTGGCGCTTCTCCTCGACGAACCGCGACTCGCCCGGACCGTAGGCGTATGCCTGGTCCTGCAGAGGACACTCGCCACCCTTGTCACACACCGGGCAGTCGAGCGGATGGTTGGCCAGGAGGAACTCGAGCACGCCGTCCTGGGCCTTGGCCACCGTGTCGTTCTCGGTGTCGACCGTCATGCCGTCGGTGACGGGGATCATGCAGCTGGGTTGCAGTGCGGGGCCACGGCCGGAGTCGACCTCGACGAGGCACATGCGGCACATCCCAACCGGCGACATGCGCGGGTGGTAGCAGAACCGCGGAATCCAGGCGCCGTTTCGCTCACAGGCATCGATCAGCAGCTCGCCGTCCTGGGCGGTGATCGACTCACCGTTCACGGTTATCCCGACCGGGTCGGTCACGTCGATGTCACGGGGGCGCTCAGCCATGGCCGCCTCCCGCAGGTACGGAGGCAACCGGCTCGGCGGTCACCTCTATCGCATCGCGACGCGTGATCTTCTCTTCGAACTCATCACGGAACCGCCTGATGGCGGAGGTGATCGGAGCAACCGACGACGGCCCCAGCGGGCAGATCGTGGTCTGCTTGGGGGGGAACGGCACTGCATCGAGGCCGCGGGAGGGATCGGCTGCGACCGGATATGGACCGGGGGAGATGTTGTCGGCGACATCGAGCAGCAGTTCGATGTCGCTCGGGCGGCCGGCGCCATCGAGGATCCGCTCGAGGATCTTCTCCTCCCAGGTGGTGCCCTCGCGGCACGGCGAGCACTTGCCACATGACTCGCGGGCGAAGAACCGTACGATCCGCAGGCATGCGCGCACGGCGTCGGTGGTCTCGTCCATCACGACCACGGCGCCCGAACCGAGCATCGAACCCGCGGATCCGACGTCGCGGCCCTCGAGCGGCAGGTCGACCTGCTCCTCGAAGAACCATGGAGCCGAGGCGCCGCCGGGAATGAACATCTTGAGCTCATTGCCGTCGCGGATGCCGCCGCCGTACCCGGGCGACTCGAACAGCTCCCTGAAGGTGGTGGTGCCCTGGGGAACCTCGTAGATCCCGGGCGAGTTCACGTGTCCGGACAGGGCGATGAGGCGGGTGCCCGGAGAGGCCTCGGTGCCGACGGCCCGGTATGCGGTCGCTCCGTGGGCCACCAGCCACGGCAGGTTCGAGAGCGTCTCGACGTTGTTGACGATCGTGGGAGCCATGTAGAGGCCCTTGGCCGCAGGGAAGAACGGGGGTTTCAGCCGCGGCATGCCCCGGTTGCCCTCGAGCGACTCGATGAGCGCGGTCTCCTCGCCCACGATGTAGGCACCGGCCCCCCAGTGCAGCACCACGTCGACGCTGAAATCGGTGCCGAGGATGTTCTTCCCCACCAGGTTGGCCTCGTAGGCCTCATTGAGCGCCGATGCGATCCGCTCCTGTGCATGGGGCATCTCGCCGCGCACGTACAGGAAGACCTGGGCCGCCCCGATCGCGTAGGCGCAGATCAGGGCGCCCTCGATGAGCTGGTGCGGGTCGCGCTCCATGAGCACGCGGTCCTTGTAGGTGCCCGGCTCGGACTCGTCGCCGTTGACCACGATGTAGCGCGGCCACACGTCGGGCGGGCAGAACCCCCATTTCACACCTGCGGGGAATCCGGCGCCGCCACGGCCGAGCAGCGTCGCCTCCTTGACCATTTCGCCGACTTCGTCGGGGGACATGTCGAGCGCCCTGCGAAGTGAGGCGTAGCCCTCGTAGGAACCCGTCGAGCGGTATCCCTCGAGGGTGTGCCCGCTCGGCTCGTCGAAGCGCGACGACACGATCCTCGGCACGGAAGCGGTGCTCGCGACGTCGTCGCTCACGATCCCTCCCCCGCCGGCGCCGCGTCGGCAGCGGCTCGCTCGATCCACACCGGCGCACCCTGGGCCTCCGGCGGCGTGATGTTCGCAATGCGGTCGCCTTCGAGGTCCTGGCGGACCTTGCCGAGGGTGCCGTGCCCGGGCACTGTGCCGTCGAGCCCACCCGAGCGGAGGTCTTCGATCAGCCTGTCGAAGGACTCGCTGTCGAGACGGTGGAAGTAGCGGTAGTTGACCTGCACGGCAGGCGCCTCTGTGCATGCCGCCACGCACTCCACGTCCTCCAGGGTGAACAAGCCGTCCTCGGTCGTGCCACCCGAGCGGATCCCAAGCGACTTCTCGGCGTGCTCCAGCAGTTCCTCTCCACCGACGAGCTGGCACGAGATGTTGGTGCACACGTTGACGCAGTACTTGCCCACCGGGTGAAGCTTGAACATCTCGTAGAAACTGGCCGTGCCCAGCACCTCCGCGGGTGTGGCGCCGACCAGCTCGGCGACATGCTCCATGGCCTCCTCGCTGAGCCAGCCGTCCTGCTCCTGGGCCAGGTGGCAGAGCGGGATGGTCGCTGAGCGCGGCCGCGGGTAGCGAGCGATGATCTTCTGCGCGAGGAGTTCGTTGTCGGGGGTGAAGCGCGGCATTAGCGGTCGACCTCCCCCATGATCGGATCGACCGAAGAGATGATCGCGACGGTGTCGGCGAGCAGGGAGTCCTTCATCAGGTGGGGCAGGCTCTGCAGGTTGACGAACGACGGGGCCCTCACGTGCATCCGGTGCGGCTTCGAGCTGCCATCGGACACGATGTACACGCCAAGTTCCCCGCGGGGGCTCTCGACAGCTGCGTAGGCCTCGCCCTCGGGCACCTTGAAGCCCTCGGTGAAGATCTTGAAGTGGTGGATCAGGGCTTCCATCGACTCGTCGATGCGGGCACGGGGCGGCGGGGTCACCTTCTTGTCCTGAATCCGGTAGTCACCGGCAGGCATCTTGTCGACCATCTGGGTGATCATGCGAATCGACTCGCGCATCTCGTTGAGCCGGATCGCGTAGCGGTCGAACGAGTCGCCGTAGCTCCCGACCAGCACATCGAAGTCGAGCTGGTCGTAGTTCAGGTACGGAATGTCGCGACGGAGATCCCAGGCGTAGCCGGTGGCGCGCAGGATCGGGCCGGTCACACCGAGCGCGAGCGCTTCTTCGGTGGTGATGACGCCGACGCCCTGCAGTCGCTCGCGCCAGATCGGCTGGCCGGTCATCAGGGTGTCGAACTCCTCGAGGCGGTCAGGCAGCGGCTCGAGGATCTCCGCCAGCTCCTGCTGCCAGCCGTCGGGGAGGTCGGCTGCAACACCGCCGGGGCGGATGAAGTTGTGGTTCATCCGCAAGCCCGTGACCATCTCCAGGAAGCGCAGCAGCTCCTCGCGCTCGCGCCAGCCGTAGAGCATCATGCCCACGGCTCCCAGGTCCATGCCGTTGGTGGCCATGAACAGCATGTGGGAGGTGAGGCGGTTGACCTCGCACAGCAGCATGCGGATCCACTGGGCCCGCTGGGGCACCTCGATGCCGAGCAGCTGCTCGACCGCGAGTGAGAAGGCCAGCTCGGTGAACAGCGGGCTGGCGTAGTCCATCCGGGTCACGTTGGTGGGACCCTGGAGGTAGCTCAGCTCTTCGCCGGTCTTCTCCATGCCGGTGTGCAGGTATCCGATGACGGGCTTGGAGCGGGTGATCAGCTCCCCGTCGAGTTCGAGCACGAGGCGCAGCACACCGTGGGTCGAGGGGTGCTGGGGCCCCATGTTCATGATCATCCGCTCACCCAGGCCCTCTGCGGTGGGCGGCTGATAGCCCGACTGCTGCTCGGCCTCGGTCTCGCTCAGGCGCAGCACGGCGCCGTCTTCGCCCAACCGCTGCAGGGCTGAATCAAGTGCCTCGAGGTCCGTCGCGCTCATTGTGGTGGTGGGGTCTCTGCGGGGTTGTCGTGGGTGGTCAGCGGGAGTTCCCGGCTGCCTTGAACTGCACCGGGATGTTGCCAACTGCGTAGTCCTTGCGCAGCGGGTGGCCTTCCCACTCGTCGGGCATCAGGATCCGGGTGAGGTGCGGGTGGCCTTCGAAGTGGATCCCGAACAGGTCCCAGGTCTCGCGCTCGTGGAAGTCGACACCCGGGTGCATCCCGGTGATGGATGCGATCGAGGCGTCGCCTTCGGGTACCTGCACCCGCACACGGATGCGCCGCCGCGCCGAGGGGTCGAGGAGGTTGGCAACGATCTCGAAGCGCTGTGGGTCCACACCCTCGGGCAGGTTTCGGGGGGCTTCGTAGCCGAGGTAGTCGACCCCGGTCAGGTCTGTGCACAGCCAGTAGCCGTCTTCGCGCAGCTTGGCGACGAGATCCAGGTAGGAATCACGGTCGGGATGCACGCAGGGCTGGCCGGCCGACTCCGAAGTGGGCGAGTCGTGCAGCATCAGGCGTCCACCCCGAAGTGCCCGGGTGCCTGCACAGCCACGGGCTGTGCGGCTTCGTCGAGGTGGAGCTCGGCGCCGCCACCGGTGCTCTCGCGGCGGCGCAGGATCTCACCGGTCTCGATCTGGCCGTGCAGGGTCATGATGGCCTGCATCAGCGTCTCGGGGCCGGGAGGACAGCCCGGCGCGTACACATCGACCGGCACCACCGTGTCGACACCCTGCACCAGGGCGTAGTCGTTGAACATGCCGCCCGATGAGGCACACACGCCCATCGAGATGACCCACTTGGGCTCGACCATCTGGTCATAGATGGTGCGCAGCACCGGGGCCATCTTCTGCGAGACGCGTCCGGCGACGATCATCACGTCGGCCTGACGGGGGGAGGCGCGGAAGACCTCCATGCCGTAGCGAGCCATGTCGTAGTGGGCGCCGCCGGCGGCCATCATCTCGATGGCGCAGCATGCGAGGCCGAACGTGGCCGGCCATGACGAACGCCGCCGCGACCAGCGCACGAGGTCCTCGAGCTTGCCGGTGAGGAAGTTGTGTTCCAGGCCAGCGAAGCCGTCGTCGCGGATGTCGCCCACGAGTCCCATCAGGCTGCCTCGCCCTGACGCTGTGCCGCCTCGTCCTCACGGCCGTCCGTGCCGACTCGCCTAACAGTGGTGCGCGCCGTGCGCGCAGCAGAGGACATCTGGCTGCGACGCAGCTGCTTGGCCGGACCCCAGTCGAGTGCGCCCTTGGAGATGAGGTACAGGAACGACTCGAAGACCGCAGCGGAGAAGATCACGATCGCGATGATCCCGTAGGCGCCGAGTGTGTCAACGACCATCGTGAACGGATAGAAGAAGATGATCTCGATGTCGAACACGATGAAGATCATTGCTATGAGGAAGAACCTCACCGGGAAGCGCTCAGGTGGGGACTCCTGGTCCACGATTCCGCACTCGTAGGGCGCCACCTTGGCGGGAGTCGGACGCGGAGGGTTGAGTATCCGCGACGCCACGAAGCTGATGCCTGCGAATAGTGCAGCCAGCACCAACAGCGCCAGGATCGGCAGCCACTGGCCCATGGTCAGCCCGCCTTGGCCGGATCCCAGTCCGCGCGGGCCTGCATCGCGGCCTTGTCACGCGTGTGCAGCATCCAGGCGAACACGGCGAACAGCACGCCGCTGAAGATCGTGAACAGCGCCGGGATGAGGCGGCGATTGCCGAGGTTTCGTTGCAGCACGACGGTGACGACCTCTGCCTCCTCGTCCACCTGGGCCGGAGGCGGGGCCTCGCCGGGAGCCACGACGACCGGCTCGTTCTTCTGGACCGTGATCGCTGCATACAGCGGCGGGTTCTTCAGCTGCAGCGTCGTGAGCACACGGTTCCATGCCCTCTGAAAGAGGTTGTCCTCGCCGGGCACTGTCTCGGGTTCGGCCCCAGGCTTGCCACCGGTGAAGTACACGTCGAGCACTGTGTAGTTGCCCGCGGTCTGATCACCGAACACCTCGGAGGCAACCAGAGCGGCGTCGGCCGCGGCCACCGCATCACCACGACGCGAGTCGGACTCGGGAAGGATGCGCCAATCGTTGAGCTCCTCGTCGAGGCGCTTCTTCTCCTCGGGTACGAGGGTGACCAGCTCGGTGAGGGTCTCGGGCACGAAGCCCTCGCCCTCTGCCGCCTCCACCTTGTTCTGGATGCTCGGGTCCGCAGTGACGATGTCCGCGTAGGACTGGGCGGCGTCGGGCAGCTCCTCGGTACGTGGGAGGTCAGCGACGACTTCGGTGATCACGGCATCGTCACGCGTGAAGTTGATCTCTTCTTCGATCCAACTCGGGTCGGCACCACGCAGGCCGATGCCGTAGATCCACCAGATGGCACCCATGGTGAAGCACCAGCCGGCAAGTGCGGCCATGGTGATGAGGAAGCCCTGGCGTACCCCTGTGTTCGTGGAGACGATGAGGAAGATCGAACCGATCAGCACGACCACGCCGGTGGCGACGACGAGGACGCCCCGGATGGCCGGGTCGAAGGCGATGGCTGCGAGTGTGGACATGTGTTCGTTGGCTCCCGGGATCACTCGGCGTCGCCGGCGGCGGACTCGGTGGTGTCACCGAGGGCATCCACCCCGGCGAACGTCGGTGATTCTGAAGTTCCAGCCACGGGCGACTTGACCGTGGTGTCGTTGGAGAGGTTGCGCTCCCAGGTGACGACCGCCCACACCTCGGCCGGCGTCAGCATTCCGGCGGGGCCCAGGTCGGGCACGCCCTCGTCGGACTGGCCCGCGTTGGGGTTGGCGCCGAAGCCGGGCATCTGCGGGTTGCCCTGCTTGCGTGAGAAGTACTGCTTGCCCTCTTCCATGCCGTCGAAGATGAGGGCGAAGTGTTGTTCGGGGGTGGCCTGGTTCTCGATTCCGGTCAGGTCCGGGCCGAAGGCGCCGTACTCGAGACGGGCAAAGGGCTGCCATGCCTGACCGTAGGCGGCACCCGCCACGTGGCAGCGGCCACACGAATACGCTCCCGCGGCGAGCTCCTGGTTGTTGAACAGGATCTCCCCCAGACGGATTTCGTCCTCGCGCGACAGCCGGTTGGCGGTCACCGGGTCTTCCAGCCCCTCATTGGACTTGTTGACCTCGTCGAGGCGTTCGAACAGCTCCGGGTCGATACCCTTCACGAGGCCGTTGACCTCGGCGCGCATCTCCTCCTGGGTCAGCTGAAAGGACCACATGTAGGCGATGAGCTCCTCGACCTGCTGGGTGGTGAGCGGGCCGCCGCCCGGCGCACCCCAGGCCGCCATGGGCGTGCCGGGACGACCCCAGTTGAGCACGTAGGTGACCTCGTCCTCGGAGTAGCGGTAGAGCACGTTGTTGAGCGCCGGTGCCGCCCAGTTCACCTGGGAGACGAACTGGCCGTTCTGGTCGCTGATGATGAAGTTGGCGACACCACCCACGCCACCGCCCGCGTGGCAGTTGACACACTGGGCACCCTCTTCGTAGAGACGTTGGCCACGCTCCACGAACGTCTCTTCGAAGGTTTCGATCGCGCCTTCCTGGCGGCCGGGCTCGGCCAGCCAGTAGATGGGCAGGGCGACTGCTATGAGTGCGAGTAGCCCGGCGGCCCAGAACAGGGACATGTTGAGCTTGCGACCCTCGAGCTCCTCGTCCTCGAGGTAGGGCTTGCGGTTGGCTGCGAGCTCGATCTCCGAGCCAACTTCCTTGCGACCAGCGCGCATGTTGGCGACGATCCAGATGACCGCGCCTATCAGGACGATGGCCAGTAGGACGAAGCCGAAGCTCTGTTGTGTCGTTGCGAGGGTCATCAGGTTCTCTTGGTTCTCCCGTGCGGATCAACCGGGTCGGTGTCTGCCCGGCCCGCCCTACTCTGAGTGCGCGCCCGTGGCGGCGCCGATGCAGTTCGGTCCTTCAGCTTCCTGACCGGTCGTGTTCACACCGATCGCCGGGCCGTTGATCACAGTTCCGGTGTCGACGATGAACGTGTCGCCGGAAACCTCCATGGCGAATCGATCCATGCCACGCGGCGCCGGGCCACCCTTCTTCTCTCCCACCTGGTTGTACTGGGAGCCGTGGCACGGGCACTCGAACCACTGGGAGCTGGTGCAGCTCGGAACGCGGCAGCCGAGGTGCGGGCACTTCTGGTAGATGGCGATCAAGCCCACCTCCATGCCCGTGAGCTCGGCCGGCGAGTAGACCTGCTCCGCCTTCGGAAGCGCCGCGGCGGGGTACTCGGTGATCCACATGCGACCCTCGGGCTGGTAGAGGAACCCGTTGTTGGCCTCGATCTCGGACTTGATGTCGCTGATCTTGCCGACCTTGATCTTGGAGCCGAACCCACTGGAGCCGGTGGGCCACAGGAACGCAGTGAAGGCACCGGCGGCGAACACACCGATGCTGATTCCCATGAGTGCCACGATCGAGCGATTGAGAAAGCCCCGACGCGATTCGTCGTAGGCCTCGGGGTCGGGCGCGACCCACGGTGCAGGGGGTTCGGCATCGGAGACGGGCTCGAGAGCCGAGGACCGCTCGGCGACAGCCACGCGCTCCAGCTCGCGGCCCGTGGGCGGGGCCGACACCGACTGCTCGGTCTCACGCTCCTTGCGGGCGGCCTTGTCCTTGCGGACCGCCTCACGGCTGAGTTGACCACCGCCGGTGGCACCCTCGACTTCGCGGCGGTTGGCCGCGCCGAGCAGCGCCACGGCAGCCGCCAGGACTCCCGCAAACACCAGTACTGCTATCCAGAAACCAGACATAGTTCAGGTCACCTCACAGCTCGAAGAAGAGCCCGTCAACCCAGGGCAGGGTGAAGTTGAATCCGGGGCCCCTGAAGAAGGAGCCGATGATGACCAGCACGGCCCAGAACATCAGGTGCACGGTCATCAATGAAACGGCGAACTTGCGATCCTCCGGCTTCTTGGAGGGGTTCTTGTCGATGTAGGGCGCCAGGATCAGGATGAAGATGCCCATGCCCGGAATCGTCACGCCGGCAACCATCGGGTGGAACATCGTGAGCAGTTCCTGCAGGCCGAGGAAGTACCAAGGGGCCTTCGACGGGTTGGGCGTCTCGTTGAAGTTGGCGAGCTCCAGCAGCGGAGCGTTGACCAGCCAGGAGAAGATGAAGGTGAAGGCCGTGCAGGCCAGGGCTGCAACGAACTCGATGACCAGCAGGTGCGGCCACACGTGGACCTTGTCCTGGGGCTTGGCCTTCACGTCCTGGATCGAACCCGACTTGACCACCGTCAGCAGGCGCTGGGTGTGACCACCCGGACCGGCACCGGTGGGCAGCCCACCACCGCCGGCGGCTGGAGCGGTCTCGGTCTTCGTGGCAACGGCGGTGCCGCCGCCGGAGTCACCCGAATCGGCAGAGGCGTCGCCGCCGCCCTTGCGGGCCTTGGCCGCCTTGGAGCGCTCGAGCAGGTGCGCAGGGATACGGGAATCGGCCTCGCCACCACCGGAGTCGCCGGCGTCGCCAGGCGACTCCTCCGCGGGCTCGTCCGCTGCCTTCTTGGCCGCGGCCTTGTCCTTGGCTTCCTGTGCCCTCTTGAGAAGGTGCTCTGGAACTTCTGTCATTGCTCCCTCCCGGTACGCACCCGGGTGCTTCGCAGTGCGCCCATCACAACGGCCCCGAGATGCCGCCGTCCTTGCGGACTCTCCAGAAATGGATGGCCATGAAGATGACGGTTATGAACGGGAAGAACAGTACGTGGAGCACATACCACCGGATCAGGGTGTCCGATCCGATCTCGGCGCCACCGAGCAGCACGAAGCGCACCTGGCTGCCCAGCACGGGCGTGTAGCCCATCATGTTGGTACCCACCGTCACCGCCCAAAGGGCCAGCTGGTCCCAGGGAAGCAGGTAGCCGGTGAACGACAACAGCAGGGTCATCGTCAGCAGGATCACTCCGATGACCCAGTTGAACTCGCGGGGAGCCTTGTAGGCCCCGTGGTAGAAGACCCGCGCCATGTGCAGGAACACGGCCAGCACCATCAGGTGAGCTGCCCATCTGTGCATGTTTCGCACCAGCAGCCCGAACGTGACCGAGGTCTGCAGTGCGTAGATGTCGTCCCACGCAGCTGCCGCGGTCGGGCGGTAGAAGAACATCAAGAAGATGCCCGTGACCGTGAGCAGGATGAACAGGAAGAAGCTGAGCCCGCCCAGGCAGAGCGTGTAGCTCACCTTCACGGCGTGGCGCTTCACCTTCACCGGGTGAAGGTGGTAGAGCACGCTGTTCATGATCACGTAGGAACGGTTCCTGGGGCTGTCGTTGTAGCCCTTGCGGAATATCGATCCCGGCCGGAAGATCGAGCTCCACGCCTGCGATCCCTGGACGTTGCCCTTGAGGTCTTCCCACTTCTCGGAGATGCCTCCGGAGCCCTGCATCGTCTTTGCCACGTGCTACTCCCTACTCTCGTGTCGCGCTGTCAGTCGAATCGTGCCGAGCGGCGTCATGCCAACCTCATCCCATAGCCGTAACCATGGCTGTTGGTGCGCTGGTGGCGGTCACCGTCGGGAGGGGGATCGCCGAGCTTGCCGAGGATGATCACACCGGTGGGGCACCGGTCGACACACAGTGCACAACGCGTGCACACATCGTCGTCGATCAGGAACACCACGTTGTCGGAAGGATCCTGCCCCGGCAGGTCGGTGTCCACCGCCTCGTCGATTGCACTCGGCGACACCATGTGGATGCACTTCCACGGGCAGATGTCGGCGCAACCGTCGCACTGGATGCACTCGGACTGATCGATGTGGATGAACTGCTTGGGCTTCACCGCCCGCCCGAGGTAGTCCGCGTCGACCTCGGCCAGCACGTAGTCGGTGCTGAACTCCGGAAGCGGGGGGTTTGCGTCGGTTACTGCCACGCTCAGGCTCGCTTGATGAGGGGACGGCCGTAGGGCGTTGTGGGCTCCACGGCGGCAGCCTCGGCTGCACGCTTGTCACGGTTCTGCCACCAGACCCAGAGCCAGATCTGTACGCCCAGCAGGACGACGTAGATCAGGGTGGCGATGATGTCGCGGAATGCCTCGGCGCTGAGGGTCATGGGGAACCAGTCCGAAGTGAAGACCCAGCCGACTCCGGGGGCGGTGACCGAGCCTCCCGGTCCGAACCAGATGACGTCGGGGCGCCAGCCGAGCTCCGTGTCTGCCCAGGTGAGCCACTGGTGGGGCACGACCCCGTAGGCCCAGAACAGGATGAAGAACACGTAGGTGCCTGCAACCGAGGCCTCGCCCCACGTGAAGGGATCGCCCACATGACGCCGCTTGGCGTACCAGAAAACCGGCAGCATCAGAACCACCAGCACCAGCATCGACGTGATGAATGCGACCACGTTTACCTCCTGTCGGTCCCACCGGGTGGTGGTCGACACCGCCCAGGGGGGCCGGACGGCAACTACGTCTCCGATTGTAGGTCGCGGCGAACAGTTGTACTGCACGCCCGGCCAACGGCCGCTGGTCTACCACGGCACATGCCCGCGAGGCACATTTGCGCCCGCGCTCCGTGGCGTGTTCGCGCAGTGTCACGAGCCCACCGACGGCCGATGCCGCCAGAGCTTGGTGGGTCGCCTCCCAAGTTGCATAGAGTGGGCGCGTCGTCCGGCTCGAACCGGCGGCTGCCGGCCCGGTCCGGCAACAGTCATGTGTGTCCCTCTCGACGCGCGGAGGCAGCGTTGACCGAAATCCCCGAACACCTCCTGGCCCGCAGCAAGCAGCGTCGGTCCGCGCTCACCGGCGAGGGTGACGCATCGGAGTCCGCAACGCCCGCCACCACCGAGTCGGCCGACTCTCCTGCGCCCACGGAGTCAGCTTCCGCGCCGGCGACGACGGCCGCGGCGGCGCCTGCTACCGAGCCGGAGCCGGAGCCGACCCCGCCCTGGGTGGAGGCCGCAGAGAGCCGCAAGAAGGTGCCGTGGTGGGCTGCCGCCGCACTGGCGATCGTGCCGCTCTACTTCATCGTCTACGCGTGGACGCTCGGCGAGCCGAGCGCCGGTGAGGGCCCCTTGGCCATCGGCGAGGAGATCTACGGCGTGGGCTGTGCCGGCTGCCACGGTGGCGGCGGTGGCGGCGGATCCGGACCCGCCCTCGCAGGTGGCGCGGTCGTGGAGACCTTCCCGGCGCCGGTGGACCAGGTCACCTGGATCGCACTGGGCTCGTCCGGCTACCAGGACGCTGGCCTGTCTACATACGGAGCCCAGGACAAGCCGATCAACGGCGGCATGCCCGGCCAGCAGGCCAACCTCAGCCCGGCCGAGATCATGGAGGTCGTGCTCGCGGAGCGGGTTGTCTTCGGCGGCGAGGACTTCGACGCGGCCGTGTGGGAGGAAGGCTTCGAGGAAGGGCTCACCCTCCTCGTTCCTGACCAGGTTGACGAGTACATGGCCGTGCTCGAGGAGTGGGCGGCCAACCCGCCTGCGGGCTGACCGCACACTCAGCACGACGGGCCTCGGCCTTGCTGAGGCTGCATACTCAGACCATGGCCCCCACCGACCAGAGTCCCGACCGCGCAACAGAGCACCACGACCTGCTCGTGATAGGCGGAGGGCCCGCCGGAAGTGCCACCGGCTACTGGGCCGCCCGGGCGGGCCTCGACGTGCTCGTAGTCGAAAAGAAGGACTTCCCGCGCGACAAGACCTGCGGCGACGGACTCACCCCGCGCGCCGTGCACCAGCTCGACGAGATGGGACTCACCGAGCGACTCACGCAGTATCACCGCTACGACGGGCTGCGCGCATGCGCCCATGGCCGCAGCATGGAACTGCACTGGCCCGAGCATCCGCTGTACCCGAGCCACGGCTACGTCGTGCGACGCAGCGAGCTCGACACCTTCGTGGCCGAGAACGCCCGGGGCGCCGGGGCGAAGCTCTTGACCGGCACCGAAGCCGTCGGACCGGTCACCGACGGCGGGCGCCTCGTGGGCGCGACACTCAAGGACAAGGCCAGCGGCGACCAGCGTGACGTCACGGCCGACTACGTGGTGGTGGCTGACGGCTCCAACTCGCGCTTCGGTCGGGCGCTCGGAGCCGCACGTGACCGCTCGATGGTGCAGGGCATGGCGATCCGCACCTACTACGAGAGCCCGCTGCACGCGGAACCCTGGATCGAGTCCGCGCTCGACGTGCGAGACCGCAACGGCAACTCTCTGCCCGGCTACGGATGGATCTTCCCCGCGGGCGACGGCACCATCAACGTGGGCGTCGGCCTGCTGTCGACCTTCCGCGACTACAAGTCGGTCAACACCAGCCACCTCATGAACGAGTTCGCCGCGACGCTGCCCGGCTACTGGGAGATCGATCCCGACAACCCGACGCAGGCACCCACCGGTGGGCGACTGCCCATGGGTGGCTCGGTGTCTCCCAAGTGCGGGCCCAACTGGATGATCGTCGGCGACGCCGGCGGGAGCATCAACCCTTTCAACGGCGAAGGGATCGACTACGCCTACGAGACCGGCAGACTCGCCGCATCGCTGGTCGCCGAGTGCGTTGCCACCGGCAGCGACCAGCCCTTGCAGCGCTACCCCGTGATCCTCGAGGCGGAGTACGGCACGTACTTCAAGGTGGCGCGGCTGTTCGCGCAGGTGATCGGCCGGCCGGCGCTGATGACCCAGCTCACACGGGTGGGCATGCGATCCCACACCCTCATGGACTGGGTGCTGCGCATCATGGCCAACCTGCTGCGCAGCGACGAGGTCGGCCCGGCCGAGGCTGTGTACCGCAGCGCCGCCACGGTCGCGAAGGTGCTCCCCGAGCCGAGCGTGGCCTGAGCCGGTAGGGCTGACCGTTGGACTCCGTCTGGTTCCGTCGGGTCGTGCCGGCCGTCCTAGTGCTGCTGGGCGTGGGTGGCCTGTGGCTGTTGTTCACCGGCGGCGACGACGGGACCACAGCCACGCATGGCGACTCCCCGCGGCTCGAGGTCGCGGGCACCGACACCCAGGAAGTGGCGTCGCTTGCCGGGCTCGGCCTGCCTGAAGGCACCGAGGACTTCCTCACGGCGCGTCTCGAAGACGACTCACAGCTCGACGTGACCTTCACGGTCGACCCTTCCACCGAGGCCGCATTCCTGGAGGCGTCGGAACTTGCGCAGCCCGTGGCCGACGAGCGAGTCATCTACCACTCGTCGCCACTGTGGAAGCTCAACGTCGAGGGAACGATCCGCGGCACATCGGATGTGCGCGGCGGCGTGTCCCGCTCGGTCGAGTTGGTACCGGAGGACGACCGCACCCGGGTGCGCGTCGTGATCACGCCGGCGGGCTGACGTCCCCCGGGGGCGCAGGCCTGCGGAAGCGTTCCGCCAGCCCACCCACCATCGACGGGGGAACCTCACCTGCTTCGATCAGGTCGAGGAGGCCCTCGAGCTCCACGTCGATACCCCGGGTCCACGCCCGCCTCGTGGCGAGCACACCCGCGCCGGCAGCGGCGGAGGCGGGGATACCGAGCCATGCCCACGGCGCCCACGCGAGCGCCGACACGGTCGACATCACCGTGCCGCCGCCGGCGACGAAGCTGCCGCCGACCTCCGCGAACGTGCGCGAAGACTGCAGGTCGACCACCATCGCGACGATCGACCGCTGCGCTTCCAGCTCGTGGGTGATCAACCGGATCGAGCGGACCTTGTCGGCGTTCTCCTTGCCGGTGAGCGAGCGCGCGGAACGCTGGACCGTCGCGACCACGTCCGTGCGACGGCGGTAATCGGCCACCTGTTCGGTTGACCGCACCCGCTTGAAGGCCCACGTTCTGCGTAGCCATTCATCGGCGAGCGACATGGCCGCACCCGGCTTCATGTCGACGACTCGGGCTGCCGAAACCGCGGCGGGGCCGGCGAGTCGGTCCACGGCGCCGGCGTCGTCGGCCAGCAGGCCTGCCTGCTCCTCTGCCAGTGCGCGATGCACCGCGGTGGTCGGCACCCCCAGGTCCGACGCAGCCGACACGAGCACGTCGGGTTCGAAGGCGTCGTCGGCCGTGCCCGGCTGGTCGCCCAGCTCGACGGCGCGCCTGAGAACTCGCTCTGCGGCGTCGCGGTCGAGCCTGCGCGCCATCTGGGCTCAACCCATCCTGCGGGCGACCTCGGTCGCCGCGTACACGGTCGCGGCGACTTCGGTCTCGCCGTGGGCCATCGACGGGAACATGACCTCGTAGGGGCCAGGCGCGAGGGCCACCCCGTGCTCGAGCATCCCATGGAAGAACTCCGGGTACCGGCCCAGGCCAACCGAGTCGGCGGCACCTGCGAAGTCCGTCGGCAGCGCACCATCGCCGAAGTAGAGCCCCACGAGTGATCCGACCCGTGGCACCCGTGCGGCCACGCCGACCTCGGCGAACGCGGCGGCCAGACCTTCTGCCAGGGACTCAGCCGTGTTCTCGAGGCGCCGGTACGCGCCGTCGTCCATGAGCGACAGGACGGTTGCCCCCGCGGCGGTGGCAACCGGGTTACCGGACAATGTGCCGGCCTGGTACACGTCGCCCACCGGCGCCAGGTGCTCCATGTGTGCCGCCGACGCTCCGAACGCGCCGATCGGCATCCCTCCGCCGATCACCTTGCCGAAGCACCAGAGGTCGGGTTGTACGCCGTATCGCTCGGTGGCGCCGCCCGGGCCGAGGCGGAACCCGGTGATCACCTCGTCGAACAGCAGCAACGCGCCCACACGGTCGCACTCGGCCCGCAACCCGTCCAGGAACCCGTCCCCGGGCGCCACGAGACCCATGTTGGCGGCAACCGGCTCGACCACCACGACGGCCACACTGTCATCCAGGTCGGGTACCACGTTGTAGGCAAGCACGGTGGTGTCGGCCACCGCAGCCGGCGTGACACCAGCCGAATCAGGGGCGGCCCCGCCCAGCAGGGCACCCTCCGCCACACCGCTGCCGGCGCCCGCCAGCAAGGAGTCGCTGTGGCCGTGGTAGTTGCCGTCGAACTTCACGATGCGGTCTCGACCGGTGATGCCACGCGCCAGACGGATTGCCGACATCGTGGCCTCGGTACCCGACGACACGAGCCGCACCTCCTGCATCCCCGGCACCCGGTCGCACAGCATCTCGGCAAGCACCACTTCGCCCTCGGTCGGGGCGCCGAAGGTCGTGCCGCGGCCCGCCACTTCGGTGATGGCCTCCACGACGTCGGGGTGCGCATGGCCGAGGATCGAGGCGCCGTAGGACTGCACCCAGTCGACGTACTCGTTGCCCTCGACGTCCCAAACCCGAGCGCCCTTGCCACGGTCGACGAAGTAGGGGGCGCCGCCCACCGACCGGAAGGCGCGCACGGGCGAGTTGACGCCGCCGGGGATGCGGCGCAGGGCCCGCTCGTTCAGCGCGGTATTGGTGAGTCGTCGCGCACTCACTGCCGCACGTCCCAGAGGTGGTGGACCGGGTCGTGGATGAAGTATCGGGCGAAGGTGTCGACGGTGAAAGAAGCCCCGTCGGAGCGATGGCCGGTGCGCCGCCACCCCTCACCGGTCACCGAGTCGAAGCGCACCGCAAGTGCGTCGGCCGCCTCCACGACCTCCACGGCCACGACGGCGGGGTCGGCATCGTTGTATCGCTCGACACGGGCCGTCTCATCCTGGTTCCAGTTGGGGTAGCGCGGACCGTCCTCGGTGAGCATCAGGTCGAGACGCTGGTCATAGATGCCGAACACATCGCGCACATGGCATGCATACTCCAGCGGCGACCACCGGTCCGCTCGCGGGCGTTGGCGCAGTGCATCGGTGGACCCACCCAGCAATTCGGCCCATTCACGTGCGTTTGCCCGCAGCATCGGTGCGACTTCCGTCGGGTCGAGGTTGGCGACGTCGAACCCGCACTCCGCACAGGTGCGCTCCAGCACCCAGGTCCAGTCGGACTCATCATCGACGATCGAATCGCCCGGTTCGTCACCCATCAACTCAATCTCCCAGCATCTCGGCGACCCGGCGAGCGAAATATGTGAGCACGAAGTCGGCTCCTGCCCGGCGAATTGCCGTCAGCTGCTCGATCGCTGCGGCATCACCATCGATCCAGCCGCGCTCGGCCGCCGCGTGCACCATCGCGTACTCACCGGACACGTGGTACGCCGCGACGGGCACGTCGATCCCACGTCGGACCGCCGAGACGATGTCGAGGTACGACATGGCCGGCTTCACCATCACCATGTCGGCGCCTTGTTCGACGTCGGCTCGTGCCTCCACGAGTGCCTCGCGAGCGTTGTGCCAGTCCTGCTGGTAGCCGCGACGGTCGCCGCCGTCGGCAATCTCCACGTCGACCGCGTCGCGGAACGGCCCGTACATCGACGACGCGTACTTGGCCGAGTAAGCGAGAATCCCGACCGAGGCTGCGTCGGCGTCGTCCAGTGCGTCGCGTATCGCTGCGACCTGGCCGTCCATCATCCCCGACGGCGCACACACGTCGACTCCAGCCTCGGCCTGGGCGACGGCCACGCGGGCGTAGAGCTCGAGGGTGGCGTCGTTGTCGACCTCGCCATCCGGGGTGACCACACCACAGTGGCCGTGGCTCGTGTACTCGTCGAGGCACAGGTCGGCCATCACCACCATCTGGTCGCCGACCTCTTCGCGGACGTCCGCTATCGCAAGCTGCACGATTCCCTCCGGGTCCCAGGCTCCGGAGCCGACGTCATCTTTGCGCGCAGGCACGCCGAAGAGGATCACCGCGGGTACGTCGAGCGCAGCCAGCTCGCTCACCTCCTTGCGAAGGGATTCACGCGTGTGCTGGCTCACCCCGGGCAGCGACTCGATCGGGGCGGGCGCATCGATGCCCTCGCGCACGAACAGGGGCGCGACCAGGTCGTCGACCGACAGGCGGGTCTCCGCCACGAGGCGCCGCATCGCGGGGCTCGTACGCAGTCGTCGTGGTCTGTGCTCGGGAAAGCTCACCGCGCAATGTTACGAGGCGAGCGCTTCGCCGCCCACCGGGGCTCCAGATGCTTCACGCGTCCGCCGACGCGCTGATTGCTCAGCGCGCTGGGCTGGCAGGACCGGGTGCGACCAGCGTCATTGCTGCATCCACTGCTGCGGCCACCAGGTCGTCGTCCACCTCGGAGCGCGCGACGACGCAGCGGAACCACACGGCTGCAACGACCACCTCGATCACGAGAGCGGCATCGACTCCGGGATCGGCCTCGCCTCGCTCGACGCCGCGCTCCACCACCACCGACATGCGCTCGAACCGGGTGGACCAGAACTCGTCGGTGATCCGGGCGATTTCCGGGTCGGCCGCGTGGCCGACCATCGCCGTGGCGAGCGCGTTGCCGAGAGGGTCCGACAGGTTGGCGGCGACCGACCGGGCCACCAGATCGAGGTCGCGACGCAGCGTGCCGCTGTCGGGCACGGGCACCTCGTCGGCGCTGCGCCGGGCCAACGCCTCGGCGACCAGGCGCTCGCGCGTGCCCCAGCGCCGGTAGACCGTTGTCTTGTGCACCCCTGCGGTCGTGGCCACCTCATCGATGCCGACTGCGTCGAATCCACCTTCGGCGAGCAGGGTCAGCGTGGCGTCGATGACAGCGGCTCCGACGCGGGCACTGCGACCGCCTGGCCGCCTGCGCGGCTCTGCCTCGGAGTCGGTCACGAGCCGCAGGGCGTGCGCGCCTCGGCGTGCGCCTTGATGGCCAGGTTCATGGCCTCGAACCCTGCGAGCGTGTTGGTGTCGAGGCCGGCTCGCAGCGCACGCACGGCCACGCCGCTGAACGACTCGCTGTGCACGAGTCGGGTTCCAGAAGGGGTGGGCTCAAGCTCGAAGCAGTGCCGACCGTCGAAGATGCCCCGGACCCCGAGGCGCCCGAGCCATTCGAACACCGCCTCGTGCTGCACATCGGTCACGACCGGGCGGAACTTCATCGTGCGGCCGCCGGGGGGCGACATCACGTTGGTCAGCCGCTCGCCGACGGCGACCTCACCGGTCGACGACACGATGAACGGATTCCATTCGGCGTAGCCGTTGAGGTCGGTGAGGACATCCCACACGACCTCGACCGGTGCGTCGATCTCGATGCTCGTGCTCAGTTGGTGCTTCATCGCGGGCTCCTTGCGGTTCGGTGGCGTGTTGCTGGTGCGAGTGCAGTAATGCAACACATGTTGCGTTACTGCCAGTATGCAGGAGTCGGGCACTTAATACAACCCGAATTGCGTTAGGAGTCGAGGCCGTCCCGCAGGGGGCCTGTCGGACAGAGGCCGGCGGGCGTGAGCTCGGAGCAACTGGACACGACCCTGTCCGCTTCGCCGAAGTCCATGTGCGCAGTCATGTGCCCCGGCACGGCGACAGCCACCATGCCCGCGGCCTTCGCCGCCCTCACCCCGATCACGGAGTCCTCGAGCGCCACCGACCGTGTGGGATCCACACCGAGGCGTTCGCACGCCAGGGTGTAGAGCGCCGGGTCGGGCTTGGTGCGCTCCACGTCGTCGCCGGTGCAGACCACTGCGAACCGATCCAGCAATGCGCGATCACCCAGGTGGGTGCGCACCCAGCTCCCCCGCGAGCTCGACGCCACCGCCATCGGCACTTGCTCAGCCATGAGTGCGTCCATCAACTCTCCCACTCCCTCGAGCAACTCCAGTCGCCTCGCGCGCTCGAGTCCGTCGGCGTTCCTCCATGGCTGCCACCGCTCGATGTCGACCTGCTCCCCCAACTGCTCGCCGAGGATCTCGCTCCAGTGCGGGTGGTCGGTGGTTCCGATGAAAGACGTCCACAGCTCGAGGCTCAGCTCCTCACCGTGGGCACGGAACACCTCGTTGGTGCTCTCGTAGCCGGTCCACTCCGTGTCGAGCATCAGGCCGTCGAAGTCGAACACGACGGCGTCGGGCAGACACCCCCGGCCGACGGCCGTCAACCGGTACCGCCCTGTGCTGCGAAGTGGGCGCACAGCGCGTCCACGAAGTCGTCGAGTGTCGACTGCTCGGGCTGCACCCCGACGGGCATCCCTGCGTCGCTCGCCGTCTGTGCAGTTATGGGCCCGATCGCCCCGACCACCGGTGGGCAGGTGCCGCCCATGGCGGCAACCCAGTTGCGCACGGCGGACGACGACGCGAACAACACCGCGTCGGCGGCCTCGATCCGCTCGCGTAGTGAGTCGGCGGGCACCGCGGGCACCGTGCGGTAGGCCGGCACCAGCTCCACGGTCCAGCCCCGCTCGGCCAGACCGTCGGGCAGGACGTCGCGGCCCTCCTGGGCGCGCAGGATCACCACCCGGCCTCCGCCGGCAGGCGGATCGGGGAACTCCTCGAGCAACGACTCGGCCACATGGCGACCGGGTACGAGGTCGGCGACCAGCCTGTGTTCAGCCAGCGCCGACGCGGTGCCCGGACCGATCGCTGCCACCGAAACCCCGGCCAGGTCACGCGCGTCGCGCAGCGAGTCGGCGAGTCGTTCAGCCCCGTTGGGGGAGGTGACCACGACCCAGTTGGCGGTGGCGATCCCGTCGATCGCCGCCCGGAGTGAAGCGCCCCCGTCGTCCGCGTCGACCACTTCGATCGTCGGCGCCACGATCACGTCGGCCCCGCGGCGCGACAGCAGGTCGGCCAGCCCACCGGCCTGGGCCTTCGCCCGGGTGACCACGACGCTGCGCCCGAACAACGGGCGCCGCTCGAACCAGTCGAGCTCTTCGCCTGCCACGTTGCCGACCACGATCGTGGCCGGCGGGGCCATGTCGGCCTGCTCGAGGGTCGACAGCGTGGCGCGTACGGTGCGCTGGCGAGGTGTGGTCCCCCACTGCACCGCCGCCGCGGGCGTGAGCGGATCCAAGCCGCCCGACAGCAACCTCTGGCGGATCGACTGCCAGCGGCCGACACCCATCAGGATCACGATGGTGCCGCCGCCGGATGCGATGGCCTCCCAGTCGACATCCGTGCGACCCTTCGACAGATCCTCGTGGCCGGTCACGACAGTCACGTGGGTCGACGAGTAGCGCAACGTCACCGGGATGCCCGCATAGGCCGGAGCGGCGAAGGCAGACGTGATGCCGGGCACGACCTCGTAGTCGACACCCGCCGCCTCCAGCGCAGCCGCCTCCTCGGCGCCACGAGCGAACACGAACGGGTCGCCGCCCTTCAGGCGCACCACGCAACGCCCCGCGCGGCCGTGCGCGACGAGCAGCTCGTTGATCCGGTCCTGGGAGACAGACGAGCCCGAAGGATCCTTGCCGACGTTGACCATCTCGCATCCGGGCGGAGCCATTTCGAGCAGCTCGGCTGCGGTCAGCCGGTCAAACACCACCACATCGGCGATCGCGAGCAGTTGCGCGCCGCGGACCGTTACGAGACCCGGGTCACCGGGACCAGCGCCTACGAGGTGGACCGTCACGGGCTCAGCCTACGAGTCGGACCCGTCACCCTCGACCCGGTTTCGCAGCTCGGCGGCCATTCGTCGCCCCAGAACCTCGCCATCCTCACCGCTGGCCCGGGCGCGCTCGACCCGTACGACAGCAGAGCCATCGGTGACCTCGGGGGCCAGCACGGCCGAAAGGTGCAGGGTGCCGCCGTCGAGCGTTGCATGCGCCCCCGCCGGCAGCGAACAGTCGCCACCGAGCTCGAGGAGGAACGCTCGCTCACAGTCGAGGACCCGGCGACTGGCGGAGTGTTCGATACCACCCAGCAGCGCGATGGCCCTCTCGTCATCAGCGCGGCACTCCACCGCCAGAGCACCCTGGCCGACCTGGGGCACCATCACCTCGGCGTCCAGCACCTCGGTGATCCGCCGGCGCAGGCCCAACCGCTCGAGCGCCACCGCTGCCACCACGATCGCCGAGTACTCCGGGGCGCGCTCGAGGCGGGTGGCCATGTTGCCCCGCAACTCGGCGAACCCGAGCCCCGCCACAGCCTCCGCCAGCTGCACCCGGCGGCGCGCCGAACCGGTGGCCACCACCGCACCATCACCCAACGCGGAGAGGGTGGATCCCACCAGTGCGTCGCGTGGATCGCCCCGCTCGGGTACCGCCGCGATCACGAGGCCGTCGGGTGTGAGCGCGGGTAGGTCCTTTGCCGAGTGCACGGCGATGTCGGCGCGTCCATCGAGCACTGCCGCCTGGACCTCCTTCGCGAACACTCCCTTGCCGCCGATGACCGAGAGCGGCACGTCGGTGCGGCGGTCGCCCTCGGTGCTCAGCGGCACGATCTCGACGCCGAGGCCAGGGTGCGCCCCGGCCAGCAGCGCCGCTACGTGGTCGGCCTGCCAGCGCGCCAGCGCGGAGGCCCGTGTGGCAATCCGCAGCGGCTCCTTGGCGGCGGACAAGTGGCTCAGAGGTCGAACAGCTCTGCGAGCGAGGCGGCCAGACGATCACCCCGCGACGAGCCCGCGGCGTCCTTCAGGCGAACCGTGGGGTCGTGCAGCAGCTTCGCCACTATGCCCTTGGTGAGGGCTTCGACGACCTCTCGCTCTGACTCCTGCAGACCTGCGAGCTTCTGGGCGAAGCGTTCCAGTTCGGTGTTGCGGATCTCCTCGGCGCGACGGTGCATCCCCGAGACGAGTGGTGCGACCTCGCGTGCCGACGATGCTGCGGTGAACCGCTGCACCTCGTGATCCACGATCCGGCGCACGGCTGTGGCCTCGCGGCGGCGCTCGTCGAGGGCGGACTCGGTGATCTCCGCCACCGCAGACATGTCGAGCACCTCGACGCCATCGATGTCGGCAACGGCGGGGTCGACGTCACGGGGAACCGCCACGTCGACGACGAGCAGCGGTGTGCTGCGGCCACGGACCGCCTCGGCCACGGTGCGGGCATCAAGCAACACCTCTGGCGCGCCGGTTGCGGCCAGCACCACGTCGGCATCGCGCAGGTGGTCGCCGATGTCACCGATACCGACAACCGATGCGTCGGCATCGAGCTCGGCTGCAAGCTCTGCGGCCCTCTCGGCGCCGCGGTTGGCAAGCACCAGGGCGTTGACGTCCTCAGCCGCGACGAAGTCGGCCATTCCACGACCCATCGCGCCGGCGCCGAGAACCACCACGTTGCGACCCGCGAGTGATCCGAGCCGCTCGGATGCGATCTGCACGGCCGCCTGCGACACCGAGGTGGTGTGCTCACCGATCGAGGTTTCGGTGCGCGCCCGCTTGCCGACCTCGAGGGCATGGCGAAACAGCAGGTTGAGCCCGCGGCGGGCAGTGCCCTCGGAACGGGCCACCTCCCACGCCGAGCGAACCTGACCCTGGATCTCGTGCTCGCCGGGAACCGCGGAGTCGAGTCCGGCGGCCACCTCGAACAGGTGGGAGACGGCCTGCTCGTCGTAGTGCACGTAGAGGCTGTCCGCGAACCGGTCGGGCGGCAGGTAGGTGAGGTCGGAGAAGAAGTCACGCACCTCGCCGAAAGCGCCGTGGAAACGCTCTGCAACGAGGTAGACCTCGGTGCGGTTGCAGGTCGCCAGCACCACTGCCTCGGAGGTGTGCTCACCCTCCTCGAGATGGTGCAGCAGCTTCGGAAGCGCGTCGCCGCGCACCGACATGCGCTCGAGGAGCTCGAGCGGTGCCGTGCGGTGATTTGCTCCTACGACGACAATCGACATCTGCTTCCAATGCTACTGCCAGCACCCGGGGCGGGGTCCAGCGTCAACCCGCGTTGCCCAGCGGTTCACCGCGCCGTCCCTCGTGGAAGGCGAGTATCTCAAGCTCCGAAGCAACGTCGACGTGACGAACGACCACGTCCTCGGGAACCTCGATGACGGTCGGAGCGAAGCTCAGGATCGAACGCACCCCGGCACCAACCAGCGCGTCGGCCACCTGCTGTGCCGCGTCGGGAGGCGTGGTGAGGATGCCGATTGCCACCTCGGAATCAGCGATCACGGTGCCGAGGTCGTCCTGGTGTGACACGGTCACACCTGCGATGGTCGTGCCGATCCGGTTGGGGTCCACGTCGACCGCGGCAACCACGTCGAATCCCCTGTCGCGGAAGCCTGCGAACGAGATGAGCGCAGATCCGAGGTTGCCGACGCCGACCACCACGCAGTTCCAGCCACGCTGGAGGCCCAGGTCGTTGCGGATCTCTTCGAGGAGCTGGTCGACCTCGTAACCGACACCGCGGGTGCCGTAGCTGCCGAAGTAGGACAGGTCCTTGCGGACCTTGGCGGCGTTCACGCCGGCCATCTCTGCGATCTGCTCGGAGGACACCTTGGTGGTTCCCGTCCGACTCAGACCCAGCAGTGCCCGGTGGTACAGGGGCAGCCGTGCGACTGTTGCGTCGGGGATGTCACGGTCGTCCGCGCCCTGCCGGTTGCCACTGGACATGGTTGCAACCTACCCGGCTCGTGCATTTCTTCACAAAGTCGCGTGGCCGGCCCGACCGGCCTCCATCAGTCGTTGTCGGCTTCGCGAAGCACCCTGCGGATCACCTTGCCGCCGAGGCCCACCGGGATGTCTTCGACGAACACCACCTTGTTGGGGCACTTGTAGCGGGCGAGCCGCTCGGCCACGAAGTCGATGACGTCGTCTTCCTCGACCGACATCCCCGCGCGGGTGACCACGTAGGCCTTCACCGCCTCACCGGTGTAGGGGTGCGGCACGCCAAGCACCGCAGCCCGCTCGATCGCCGGGTGCTCATGCAGGACCTCTTCGACCTCAGCGGGAAAGACGTTGAACCCCGACACGATGATCAGGTCCTTGATCCGGTCGACCAGGAAGATGAACCCGTCGTCGTCTACCACGGCGAGGTCGCCGGTGTGCAGCCAGCCGTCGCTGTCGAGGATGCGGTCGGTGGCTTCCTGGTCCTCCCAGTAGCCATCGAACACGTTGGGGCCGCGCACCCAGATCTCACCGGTGTCACCGATCAGAACGTCCGAGCCCTCGAGGTCGACCAACCGCATCTCGAGGCCGGGCACGGGGCGGCCGACCGATCCGCGGGGGGCTCCGAGCCCCGCTGCCGAGGTGACCACCGGTGAAGCCTCGGTAAGGCCGTAGCCCTCGGTGAGCTCGATGCCGTAACGGCCCTCGACCGCTTCCGCGACCTCGGGTGCGAGCTTGGCCGCTCCGGAGGTGGCGAGGCGCACGGTGGACATGAGACCCGGTTCCACACCGGTCAGCCCCGCGAATGCCGCCCACATGTTGGGGGGACCCGAAACGGTGGTGACCCGGTGCTTCGAGATCGCCTCGAGGGCGGTCACCGGGTCGAAGCGCTCCACGAGCAGGATCGCGGAGCCGACGCTGAGCGCAGTCCCGAGAACCACGTTGAGCCCGAAGATGTGAAACAGCGGCAACAGGCCGAAGGCCACGTCGCCGGGGACCGGCGCGGCCTCCTCGGCCGCGGCGAAGACCTGGCGCAGGTTGATCGAGAGGTTCTCGTGGGTGAGCCGGGCTGCGCGCGGAGCCCCCGCAGTGCCGGAAGTGAAGCAGAGCACCGCGAGGTCGTCCCCCGCGCGGTCGACGAGCGCCACGGGATCCGAGGCGACCAGGTCATCGAGCTCGGTCCCGCCATCGGGGCAGAAGCCGGCGCCTACGCGGAACCGCAGTCCGGGAACCGCGTCGGCGTCGATCTGCTCGAAGGACACACGTGCGGCCGGGCCGATGACCGCGGCAACGGCGCCGATGGCCACCAGCTCCCGCTTGAGCTCGGCCGGTGGAGCCTGGGGGTTGAGCGGCACCGCCACCGCGCCCATGCCTATCGCAGCGAGGTAGCTGACCACGAAGTACCAGTTGTTGTTGGCGATGATCGCCACCCGGTCACCGGGCTGCACCCCGAGGCCCGTGAAGCCGCCGCGAAGGCCTGCCACCTGGGCGCGCAGTGTGCCATATGTGGTCCTCTGGCCCCTGCTGATCAACGCGACTGCGTCATCGGCATGGTCCTCGATGAGTGCGGCGTAGTTCACGGCGCGGGCAACCTACTGCCTCAGCACCACCAGTTGCAGGAAGGAAGCACCCACCAGCAACAGGAGCAGAATGACGATCGCGATCGTTGTGTTGCGTCTCATGGCCCGCCCACGATCATGGCGCACCGCGGCGGTCGGGATGGACACCGAGCTCGACCTCGACCTCGACACCGGCTGGAGCGTCCGTCGGCGACAACACCACTTCTTCGCCGGCGGCCACGCCCAGGGCTTCGACCGCCGAAGCCCTGGCGAGCACCGCTGCCACCAGCCCGTAGCTGTCGACCACGAGTCCGAACGAGCCCGGTGGCACATCATCGAAGGTGCCAGCTCGCTGTGCGACGTGGGTGCGGCCCGCCGCGGACAGCGTGAACGCGGTGGCGCCCTCCGGCAGGTCGTCGGGGTCGAGGTTGAGCTGGGCGTTGCCGAAGCGGTCCACCCACAGCACCTCGGTGTGCAGGCCATCCGGTTCCTGCCGCGACAGAGGCAGGGTGGCCGGCAGCAGCGAGGCCGGGTCGACCTCGGTCCCGAGGTCCGCCAACCCGACCCCCCGGCAGAGTGCCGCGACGGCGGGGGCGAACACATCGCGGCCGTCGAAGGTGTTGCCGCCGCCGGGCAGGTGGTACTCGGCGTTGTCGAGCTCCACGGCGGTCCCGGCCCCGCCGACCATCGACACGGCCGGCGCAAGCAGCCCGTTGTCGGGTCCGACCAGCACAGACGCACCGTCGCCCACTTCGATGGCGACGCCGCGACGGCTCGTGCCGACTCCCGGGTCGACCACGGCCAGCACCACACCTGGGCACAGGTACTGCGCGCTGCGGGCCAGGGTCAAGGCTCCTGCGCTCACGTCGAACGGGGCGATGTCGTGGGTGACGTCGACCACTCCCACACCGGGTGCAAGCGCGCGCAGTACGGAATGCACGATCCCGACGAACTCATCGGCACGCCCGTAGTCGGACAGGAACGAGACCGTGTCGTATCGGAGTTCGGACCCGGCCACCGTCAACCCAACTCGGTCGATCGCGTCGCCGCGGCATCGACCGCATCGATCAACGCTGCGCGCACCGCGCGGTCCTCGAGTGCACGCAGGCCGGCAGCCGTGGTTCCGCCCGGTGAGGTGACGGCTGCTCGGAGTTGCTCGGGGGTGACCCGGGGATCCTCGAGCAGGCGCGCGGCGCCGAGCAGGGTCTGGCGGGCGAGGCGATCTGCGACGTCCCGTGCAAGACCGGCGAGCACTCCACCCTCCACGAGTGCCTCGGCGACCATGAACATGTAGGCCGGGCCGGAGCCGGAGAGGCCGGTGACGGCGTCCATCGACTTCTCCGGCACCTGCTCCACGATGCCCACCGCCCCCAGGGTCTCGGTGGCCCAAGCGATGTCTGCCTCACCGACGTCGCGGCCGGCACAGATCGCCGACGCAGCAGCGCCAACCAGCGCGGCGGTGTTGGGCATGGCCCGGATGACGGCGATTCCGTGACCGGCTGCAGCCTCGAGCGGTTCGAGCCTCACCCCGGCTGCGATGGACAGCACCCGGTGCACCCCCGCTGCGGCTGCCTTCTCGAGTGCGTGTAGGGCATCAGCCGGTTTGGTCGCCAGCACCAGTCCCTCGCATGCAACGGCCGAGTCGGCCACCTGCACGCCGGGAAGGAGGTGTTCCAGTTCGATGCGGCGCGCGTCCAGCACCTCGACCACGCGGATCTCTGCCGGCTCGTGAACGCCATGGTCGACCAGGCCCTTCACGAGTGCCTCCGCCATGCGACCGCCGCCGATGAACTGAAGGGGGATCACGGCCCAGAGGCTACCGGGGGACGGGTCCGACTGCTTCCCCGGCGCCGGACCCGCACCCCGATGTCGGCCAACGTACGCCCGCGGGCGCCATCTGTCACCGGGTCGCGCGGCCCGTTGACAGGCCTCGCACAGCGCGGCGGCCCGGCGCTGCGCCCAGCCCGGGCGCGACACGCGGAGTCAGCGCTTGAATCGGTCGCCGAAGCCGAGGCGCATGGCGGGCACGAACAACTGCTCGGTGCTCTGGTGCAGGGATCCGAGCACACGGTCGAGCTGCGCGGCGTCGATGAACTCGATCGGCAGCTCCATACGTGCGTACACGGCCTCCTCGGCACCGATGGACAGCGCCACGGACCGGAGGCGGTCGACCGAGCGCAGCAGGTACTCCCACAGCGCCTCGGGCGGCTCCAACGGTGCGGGAACGAGTTGGGTCTCGGCGTGAAGCGAGCGTTGTCGGAGGTCGAGCCAGACGGTGAAGACCTCCTTCTCCTCGCCGTTGAGGCGCACCATCCACCGGCGGGCGTCGGGGTCCGGGTCGCGCTGAGCCGCGGCTACGGCGGGGTTGCCGTCGAGCTCGCCGTCCAGCCACTGCTCGATCGTTGCTGCGGCAGCCTCGTACTCCTCGGGGCTCGGGGGCCTGCTCAGCTGCACTGCACCAGGGCGTTGCTCGCCAGATCGGCATAGAGCCTGCGCAAGCGGCCCGCTGTGCCGGCCCACGAGTAGCGCGATGCATCCCGGGAGGCGGCCTCGCCCATGCGGATCGCCAGGGCGGGGTCGGCAAAGAGCTCGTCGACGCCCGCGGCCATCGCCGCGGGGTCGGCGCCGTCGACGAGGAAGCCCGTCTCGCCGTCACGCACGAGCGTCCGCAGGCCGCCCACGGCGGCCGCGACCACGGGCACGCCGCAAGCAGCGGCTTCGAGTGCCACCAGTCCGAACGACTCTGACCTGCTGGGCACCACGACGACGTCGGCGGACCGGTACCAGGTCGACAGTGCGTGATGTGGCTGCGGGTCCACGAAGGTGACCCGGTCGGTGAGGCCGCGTTCGGCCACGAGCTTCTCCACGCGGTCGGCCTCGGCCTCGCCACCGGGACCGGACGGCCCGCCGACCACGACGAGTCGTGCGTCGTCCCGCTCGACCATTGACAGCGCCTCTACGGCCACCGTGAGTCCCTTGAGCGGCTGGATGCGGCCGACGAACAACATGGTCGGCCTGTCATCGAGGCCGAGGCCGGCCCTCGCGCCGGCGCGGTCACCAGGGGAGAAGAACGCATGATCGACGCCGGGGGGTACGAGCTCGATGCGGGCCGGGTCCGCGCCGTAGAACTGGAGGAGCTGGTCGGCCTCGACCGGGTTGGACGCGCAGATCGAGTCACAACAGCCGATCGTCTCCGCCTCTGCGCGCGCACGTGCGAGCGGCTCGATGTCACCGGCCTCTGCCTTGACCCGGGCGAGTGTGTGGAAGGTGGCTACCAGCGGCAGTGACATCCGGTGCTTGAGGCGGTGGCCGGCCACAGCGGACAGCCAGTAGTTGGCGTGCAGCACTTCGACATCGGAGCCGATCAGGTCGGCCTCGACGCCGTCGGCGAACTCCTCGACCCAGTCCGCCAGGTCTTCCTTGGGTGCATCGACGGGACCTGCGTCGACATGCACGACCTCGAGGCCCGGCTCGACGGTGATCCGCTCGGGCAGGTCGGCAGCCCACCGGCGCACGTAGACCTTCACCGGTACGCCCGCACGGGCCAGTGAACCCGCCAGTTCGCGCACGTAGACGTTCATGCCGCCGGAATCGCCAGTGCCCGGTTGGACGAGGGGCGACGTATGCATGGAAAGGACCGCTACAGAACCCACAAAGGCTCCAACTCCTGGAAGGCCGGACTATTCCCGATCGAGGTAGTCAGGTTTCACAGGGTACGCCACGTCGCAGGAACAGCGGAAAGCAACCAGAAGAGGCTTCGCAGCAGGATCCGAAGGAAGCCGCCAGTCAGTCGTCAGCGGCGTCGAGGTCGTCGGCAGCGGGATCGGCTACCTCGTCCGACGCGGCATCGACGTGTTCCCGGCCCGTTCGGGTCGTCACGTCTTCGGCGGGGTCCTCATCGACCGCACTGGCTTCCTCGAGGTCGTTCTCGCGCAGGAACGACTCGTAGATGTGGATGAGGGTCTTCTTCTGGTCCTCGGTGATCCGGGTGTCGCGGCGGATCTCGGCCACCGGGTCGACGATGTCCGTCGGCTCGTCGAGGATGCCCGCGCGCACGTAGAGGGTCTCGGAGGAGATCTCGAGCGCCCGCGCGATCTGCTGGAGTATCTCCGCAGACGGGCGGCGCAGGCCGCGTTCGATCTGCGAGAGGTACGGATTGGACACACCGGCGCGCTCGGACAACTTCCGCAGCGACAGCTCACCGATCGCGCGCTGCTCCCTGATGAACTCGCCGAGGTCGTTCCAGCGGCGGTCGATGTCATCCTTCACGTCGGGCATCACCATCGAGGGTACCGCCCTGGACCCACAACCAGGGCCGACCGGCGCACTGACCCTGGGGGCGCCCGAAGCGACATTCGGGCCACATCGATGCAACGGCGTCACCGCTCGATAACCTCGGGGGGTCAGGCACGGCGCTCCAGCCGGCCGCCGCAGCCGGTTCCGACGGAGGTACGGCCCGCAAATGATCGAACCCGACAGCCTCATCGACAATCCCGAGCCCCAGGACCTGGGCCAGTTGGAGATGTCCAACCTGCGCTCGGTCCGCGAACAACTACAGGAAGTCGAGTACGGCTACTCCTATGCGCGCCGCGTGGTGCAGGGCAGGCTCGACACCGTTCTCGGTGTGCTCGAGCACAAGAACCAGGGCGACCAGGGCAGCGACCCGATCCTCGAGATGCCCGAAACGCTGGGCAACCGGATCAAGGGGCCGGGCCTGCCACGGCCAACCCGCGGCCTCGAGCCACCGGAATGGGCCGATGACCTGCTGACCGAGCTCAACGACGCCGTCTCACTGGAGGACCTGTCGAACCTGGCCGACATGGACACCGACGTGCTGGCCGACCTCGCCGAGACCATCTCGGGCATCGAACGGCAACTGAGCGAGACGCGCTCCGGGCTGCACATGCGCATCGAGCGGGTCCAGGCGGAGCTGATCTCGCGCTATCGCCAGGGCGCCGGCGTCGAAGACCTGCTGACCTGACCCGGCGACCTCAGGTCACCGCCCACACGGCGGCCAGCATCAGCGGACCAGACACGAGGTAGGCGTCGAGGCGCCTCATCGCCCCTGCCCGGGAGGTGGCGGCCGGCAACTCGGCCGACACCAGCATCTGGCCGAGCGGGCATGCCAGCACCATCACTGCGCCCACTATCCACGCGGTCGCCCGGTCGAATGGCTGGGCCTCGAACGCGGATGCGGCGAAAGTCACCGCCAGAAGGCCGATCGCTCCCGTCACCGGACCCTCGAGCCGGCTCGATGACTCGGCCGCACCGATGAAGTAGCCGGCGTCGTAGAACGACACCGCCACCACGAGGAACAGCGCCGCCCACTGCTCGTCGCGGGCCACAAGCACGATGGACATCGCTGGTATTGCGGCGAGCACGGCGCCGATCACCGCTGCCCCGGCAGCGGCCGGCTTGCGCCCCGAAACCGTGACCACGATCACCAGCAGCAGCGGCGCCGTCATCAGCGCGATGCCGCCCAAGGCGGTGCCCAGTCCGGCGCCGGCTACGCACACGACGGCGGTCACCGCCGATGCAGCAGGTCCCCAACCGGGCAGCTTCGATGCGCGGGGTTGCCCGGCCCAGACCTTGGTGACCTGCCAGGCAGCCACGGCGGCAGCAACCGACCACAGGCCGAGCACGGTCCAGCGCCCCAGGAGGACCGATGCCACCGCGGCAACGAACCACAGCACGCCCAACTTCACCCGTGGCCCCTGGATGTCGGGCCGGGCGAGCAGCCGCCGCACTTCCTGGTCGCCGCGGTTGCGCCTGACCACCTTGGCGTTGCCGGCGTCGGCGGCCTGTGCCTCACCGCCGTTGGAACCCCCGGCCGACCTGGCCGGCTTCGACGACTTCTTCTTCTCCTTGACGGGCTTCTTCTTTGACTTGACGGGCTTCTTCTTCGCCCTGGACTTGCCCGACCCCTCGGCGACGGGCTGCCTGGAACCGGACCCGCCCTCGCGCGATGCCACCTCAGCCCCCCGACACCGGCGGCAGGACGGCAACCTCGTCGTCGTCGGCAACCTCGTCGTCGGGGGCAACAGGATCTCCGTTGCGCCAGATCCTGCTTGCGGCCACGACCTGTTCCATCTCCGTGCCGTACCGCGCGGCGAGGGCGGAGGTGACCTCCCGGACAGTCGAACCCTCGACCCGGACCGACGCGGATCCAGCGGCCTCGCGGGCCTGGGCGAACAGCAGCACTACGGGCACGCGCGGAGGTTAGAGGATCGTGGCGCTCGTAAAGGCGTCCGTCGCACCTGTGGTTCCGCCGGGCTCACCTGTAGGGTGCTCGCCGTGACGAACGTCCTGCTGGTCAGGCACGGCCAATCTGAATGGAACGCGGCGGGCCGATGGCAGGGCCAGGCCGACCCAGAGTTGACCGACCTCGGCCGGCAACAGGCGGGCCAGGCTGCCCGAGCCGTGGGAGCCGTGGACGCGATCTTCGCATCGCCGCTTCGTCGTGCCGCGACGACCGCGGCGATCATCGCGGACGACATCGGGATCGGCCCGGTCGTGGTCGTGGACGGGCTGATGGAACGCCACGCCGGGGAGTGGCAAGGCCTCACGCGCGCAGAGATCGAGGAGGCGTTCCCGGGCTTCCTGGCCGCCGAGAAGCGGCCGCCGGGATGGGAGGACGACTCGCTGGTCGAACAGCGCGCCTTTGCTGCCCTCGATGCCATCGCACTCAGCGGAGCCGGGGACCACGTGCTCGCCGTGGCCCACGCCGGGATCGTGTACGCGATCGAGCGCACCCTGGGTGCCGAGTGGGAACGGCTAGCGAACCTGGGGGGCCGGTGGCTGGTTCGCGACGACGGCGGCTGGATGCTGGGCGAGCGCGTCCACCTGCTGATCGAGGAGACGATCCCCGACCAGCTCTAGGGCGTGTCCGGCTGCACCCGCGGCCCGGGCGCCTGCTCCGGGTGTGGCGCCTGCTCCGGGTGGGATTGTGGCTGGAGTTCCAGTTGGGCGTCGGACTCGATCGGGAAGCGCTCAGTCGACACGACGGCGCGGATCTCGGCCGCGGCGGACTCACCCCCGTCGGATTCCGCGACGATGCGATCGACCGTCTCCATCGCCGAGGCGACAGCGGCGATGTCGGACTCGAACTCCTCGAGGCGGGCTGCATCCTGGGTGTCCATCGGAATCACGGTAGCCGCACGGCGCGCCATAGCTTGTGCTCGATGACGACCCTGCCTGCACAGCCGGCGACGATCCTGGCGGCACTCGGAAACGCCACTGGGACCGACCAGGCCAACTCCGGAGTGCTCGTGCGGTCATTCGTCATCGCCCTGTTGATAATGGCGCCGGTCGCCGCCTGGCAGTGGCGTCGGATCAAGCAGGCCCGCGCGGCAGCCCGAGCCGAAACCGCCGATGGGACCGAAGTGGCCGGCCCACGCGATCAGGGCGACGACAACAGCCTCGAAGCGCTCATGGAGTCGATCGCCTCGACCGTGCACGGCATGGCACCCGGCGACTCGGCGAGCTTCACGGCGGCGGGCGGGCTCACGATCGACGGCCAGGCCGCCGATCCCCCGCTCATCGACGTGTTGTTGCGCGACTCCATCGCCCGCCACGGGCTGCAGGTCGTGTCGGTGGACCGGCAGGCCGATGCGACGGTCTACCGGTGCCAACTTCACTGAGCGGCTGTTCCTGCGGCACCGCGGGCGCGAAACTGTGCGTGCGACCCGAAGGGGATACCGACGATGACCACTGAAGCGCCCACGGCCGAGCCCACGATGGCTCCGCCGGCGACGACCACGATCACCGAGGAAACCACCGAAACCGAGGACGGACCGGTGGCGCACATCGTGAAGACCAAGCGTGGCGAGGATGCAACGGCGAAGGTGCTGGGCGCACGCGTCGAAGGCACACCGCTGGAGGCACTGTGCGGTCACGTATGGGTGCCGAGCCGCGACCCCAAGCGGCTACCCATGTGTCAGAAGTGCAAGGACATCTACGAGATGTACCGCAACTTCAACGACGACCTCGGCGAGACCCCGCGTACCTGAGCCGGCCGCTCAGAACTCTTCGAAGAGGCGGCCCAGGCCGTCGAACTGGTCATCCACGCCACTCGAGCGCAGCGCCTGCCACGAGGTCGCGAGGTTGATCGGCAGCACTGGCTTCTCGAGCATCTTCTCGATCGTCGGGAACACGTCGGCGGTGGACAGGTTGGTGCCCACCTGCACGATCGCGTCCACGTCTGGGCCGTCGATCTTCTGGACTGCCTCGAACACATCGGAGAACGGGGTACCGGCGATCGCATCAGTGGTGTTCTCACACCGCAGCCCGTAGACCTCACCTATGTCGTATCCCGATTCGGTGAAGAACTTAACGACGTTCTCGTCGCCCACCGGCTGGTAGGGCGTGAGCACGCTGATCTTCTTGATGTCTCCGAGCTTGTCGAGCGCCTCGAGCACGGCGTTGGCTCCCATGGTGAGCCCGAGGTCGCCTATCTGTTCCTGGACACGCTGGATGAACGCTTCGTTTCCCTCGATGCCTCCCCAGAAAGTCTCCGCTGACATGCCCATCATCACGTGGGTGGGGTTGCAGGTCATCACGTCGCGCACCGACAGCGGGATGGTCTGGCGGATCAGGTCGAGGAAGTGCAGGAAGTTGTCGTCATCGGACAGGTCCTGGTGCTCGACGTAGAACCGGCCGGGATGCCATGTGACTCCGCGCAGGCCCGCTGCGGCCAGCTTCTGCAGGTCGTACTCGACCGCAGTGTTGGTGGACGGGATGATCACGCCGATCTTGGCCCGGTGTCCGATGTAGTTCTGCATGCCGGCCATTGCCTTACCCCTGGTGCTCGGTGACGCCCGTACCGGGCGTGTATCGGTCAGCGGAACAGCGTTCCGCAAGTGAGACTAGGTCGCGATCGCCGTGGAGTCCACGGCCGGCACCGCAGCACCGGCCGCCCGATGCCCTGACGGTCCACCCGTTTCGGCCCCCCAGCGGGCAGCGTTTAGGGGTACCAGCGCAGCGAGGTGACGCCAATGGCCGACGACGAGAACGAGCCCACGCCGACCGAAGGCTCCGGAAATGACGATGCAGGACCGGGAGAGGTCCACAACGAGGAGCAACCGCAGACGCTGCTGACCGGGCTCCAGCAGCGACGTCATCCGCCCGGCCATCTGGAGCCGGAGTCACCGCGGTGGAGCCCCCAGACCAAGAACATCGTGGCGGTGTCATTCGCCGTCGTGGTGTTGCTGGTGGTCTACATCAGCCGCAACGTGCTGGCCGTGGCTGCACTCGCCGGCCTGATCGCGTTCCTCATCGCGCCCGCCATCCGCTTCCTGCACTTCCGGCTGAAGGTGCCGCGGGTCCTCGCTCTGTTGGTCACCTACTTCGCCGTGTTCATCGGCATCTCGGCAATGAGCTTCCTCGTGGTCGACGGCATCGTCGGCGCAGTGTCCGAGATCGACATCGACGAGGCCGAGCAGTCGCTGCGATCCACAGCCGAGGACTTCCTGAACGACGTCCGCGAGATCAAGATCGCCGGCTACACGATCGACTTGTCCGAGACCGTGGATCCGCTACTCGAGGACCTGAACCAGGACGGCGACAAGTCGTCGGACTCCGGTTCCGGTTCTTCCGATTCGGGTTCATCCAACGACTCGGGGTCCTCGGACAACTCGGGATCCGGGAGCGACGACAGCTCCAAGGAGGAGGACAGCAAGCGTTTCGCGCTCGACTCGGACCAGTTGCAGAGCCTGTTCGGTGGGCTGACCTCATCGGTCGGAGCACTCGGCTCCAGCCTGCTCGCCGCATTCATGTCCGGTGTGATCACGGTGCTCGTGGCCATATACCTCAATGCCGACAGCACCAAGTTCCGCAACTCCCTGTTCCGCTCGTTGCCCGACAGCTACGTCGGTGACGCCCAGCGCCTCGGCCAGAGAACCCTGAGCATCTGGCGTGGCTACCTCTACGGGCAATTGCTCAACAGCCTCATAGTCGGCCTGTTGATGTGGCTCGTGTTGTGGTTGGTGGGCCTGCCGGGCGCGTTCGTGTTCGCGCTCATACTCGGCGTGCTCAACATGATCCCCACTTTCGGACCGATCCTCGCCGCGATACCCGCGGTGATCGCCGCGCTGGCGCTCGGCTCTTCGAAGCTCGACTGGAGCAACCTCACCTTCGCCCTGCTGATCGTGGCGCTCTACCTGATCGTCGTTCAGTTGCAGTCCAACCTGGTGGCTCCGTTCATCACGGGGCGGGCAGTGAAGCTGTCGCCGGCCACTGTGATAATCGGGCTGCTGGTAGGCGTGCAGGTGGGCGGCCTGGTGGGTGCGGTGCTGGTCGTGCCGATCATCGCCACCGGCAAGGAGTACGGCCGGTACATCCTCGCCAAGCTGACCGACGGTGATGTGTTCCCACCGGAGCTGTACGACGAGTTCACCGGGGGTGAGCCCGACCCCGATGGCGACGACGACTCCGAGACGGCAGATACCTCCGACATGGCAGCCGACCCGGAGCCCGCCGGCAACTGAACGACGTCAGTCGATCGTGAACACACCTCGGTAGGCCGCGATGTGGTCCTCGTCGGGGGCCTGCTGCCAGGGACGAACGACCTCGGCACCCACGTCGTCACAGGTGTGGCGCAGGGGCACGCCGCCGGGCCGCTGCGCGCGAGCCTCCTCGATGGCATCCACGATCGACGCTGCGGCGGACGCAACGGGCACCGCGCGGTCGTCGGTCGCAGGCCGCAACCGGGCCACGACTTCGGCCAGCGCGGCATAGTCACCCTCGCCGATCCTCGCCGGGTCAGTCGCCGATCCGGCGAGCATGTCGGTCTCGACCGGTCCGGGCAGCACCTCGATCACGCGGATGCCCTGCGGCGCTAGCTCGATGGCCAGTGACTCCGAGATCGCCGCAACCGCAGCCTTCGATGCGCGGTACAGCGAGAAGAAGGGCATCGGCACCGCCAGGCCCGCGGAGGTGATGTTGCACACAACTGAGTCATCGCCGGCGCGCAGCGAGGGCAACGCCATGCGCGTCACCTCCGCCAGCCCGACCACGTTGGTCTCCAGCACCTGGCGCCACTGCGCGGCCTGCACCATCTCGAGCGGAAGGTTGTCCGGATCGACACCGGCGTTGTTGACGAGCGCGTCCAACCGCCGCGGGATCACGCCCGGGTCGGGATCCGTGACGTCGAGGCGCACTGCCGACACGCCATCGGGCAGCGGCTCGTCGGGCTCACGGCGGATGCCGCCGAGCACCTCGTAACCCCGGGCCGCGAACTCGGCGCAGATTCCGCGGCCGATCCCGCGGCCGGCGCCCGTGACCAGCGCGACCGGACGGCTGCCCATTGGTCCTACGCCTCCCCGGCGCGGTAGTCGCCGAACGGTTCGTCGCGCTCGGTCAAGGCCCCGGTAAGGCCCTCGCCGCCGCGCGCACGCCCGATGAAGTCCGCCATCGTCTCGGTGTGGATACCGAGCGCACAGATCTCCGTGCCGGCGCGGATCGCCGTGCGCAGCCCCATCACCTCCATCGCCCTGTGCACAGTGCGCTTGTTGAGCTGCGCCACATCGGAGGGCACGTTGGTGATCCGCCCGGCCACGGCCAGGACCTCGTCATCGAGTGACGCCTCGGGAAAGGCACGGTTGGCCCAACCGAGGCGCACCGCCTCGTCACCCGACACCCAGTCGCCGGTCAGCATCATCTCCATTGCGGCACGCATGCCCATGAACCATGCGTGGAACTGCATGTCGGGAACCCCGAAACGCACCGCGGGATACCCGATGCGCGCATCGTCGGCCACGTAGACCAGGTCGCATCCGGTCGCGAGTTCGCTTCCTCCCGCCAGGCACCAACCGTGCACCTGGGCGATCACCGGCTTGGCCAAGTCCCAGATTCCCATCCAGGCGTCGGTGACATGGCGGGGCCACTGCCCTTCCCCTCCTGGGGTGAAGTGCGGCATCTCGAGGCCCTCGTTGCCGTCGCCGAGTTCGTAGCCCGCCGAGAAGCAGTCGCCCGCTCCCCGGATGATGCTCACCGACACCTCGGGATCGTCGTCGGCTTCCCGCAGCGCGTCGATCACACCACCGCGCACGGCATGGTTGAGCGCGTTGCGCTTGTCTGGGCGGTTCAGTGTGATCCGCCGCACTCCCGGCGCCGGATCATCGACCAGTACTGCACCCTCGGTCTCGGACATCTCATTCACCTCTGGTTCTCAACAACTGTGTCGGGCGGCTGCACCGCCGACGGTCTCCCGAATGCGCCGCATCAAGTCAACGACGCCGCCTGCGACCGGTCAGCGCCGCCTTGATCGCTGCATCAGCGAGCCGGGTCGGCATGCGTTCGAGCCACACCCGGCTGCGCGCCGGGTACACCGAATAGGCCACTTTCGGGCGGCGTGCGGTCAGAGCTTCGTACACGACCTCGGCCAACTCGACGGGCGGATGGGCCCGGCCCTCTTCACCCGCCGCCAACTCGCCCGTGCGACGCAGCTCCGCACCGAACCAGCGCGAAGCAGCCGAGGCAGCGGCAAATCGGCGTTCGACCGACTCGACCATGGACGTGCGAAACGGACCGGGTTGTACCTTCACGACACGGACCCCCACCAACGAGGCCTCCCGGCGCAGTGAGTCGCTGTAGGCCTCTATCGCGTGCTTGCTCAGGGCGTACGCACCGTTGAATGGTCCGCCGCTCTGCCAACCGGTCTCCGATGAGATGTTGACGATGCGCCCGCGGGCCGCGACGAGCTGGTCGAACAAGGTCCGGTTGACACGCCAGGTGCCGAAGACGTTGATGTCGACCACTCGCCGCAGCGGCGCCTCGGGCATCTCGGCCATCGAGCCGATCTCGAGCACGCCCGCGAAGTTGACCACCGCATCGAGGTGCCCGCCGGTGGCAACCAGCACCGTATCGGCGAGAGCGGCGACGGATGCCTGGTCGGTCACATCGGTGACAACGGCTTCGATCCCGCGCCGGTGGCCGAGCCGTTCGAGGACGTCGGATTCGAGGTCGGCGGCGAACACCGACCACCCGTTGTTGGCCAGCTGCCGCGCAGTTGCAGAGCCGAGACCTCCGGCCGCACCTGTGACCACCACCGATCGCATCGGGGGAGTCTGTCAGACCGGGCGACCCGTCACGACGGCAAGTCAGGCGCTGCGCTCGACCAGTTCCAGGTATGCAGGCGACGGGTCACTCAGCGCCGGCGGATCGGAGGATGTCACCAGCACAGCAGCCACCCCATCGATCGGGCCCAGGCCGAGCAGTGTGTCGTAGCGGCCCTGCGCCACCACCATCGCCTCACCCGGGTCGGGCAGCCGCGCCAGGTCGGGGCCGGGCGCCTCTCCGCCACACTCCTGGGCCACGAGATCGCTCAGCTGCTCGAGTGTGATCAGCCACGACACGCAGTCGGTGTCGGCACCGGGATCGGGCGCGATGTCGATGAACGCGACGCCGCCACCCCACACCGGGCTCTCACCTGCGAAGAACATGCGGTGCGTGATCTGCAGGTTCAGTGAGCGCCGCGGCAGGCTTCGGTCGCGCGCTCCGCGGTAGGTCCGTCGTGAGCCCTCCGGACGGCCACCTTCCAGGTAGCAGGCGAGCCGGCCGGCCACCTTGTTGGAGCCGTAGGCGACATACCAGACAAGGTCGTGCACGCCGACACGGTAGTGAGGCGACCCCACGGCGATCTCGCATGGACCTCACCTGGGGCATCGCGTGGAACTCGGGCGGCGCAGGGCTGCCTAGGATCGCTGCACCAGCTGCCTGCCGAATGCAGAGGCCGGCAAGCCACACCGGGGGATGACAGATGGCCGACACCCAGCACTCAGACGGACAGGTTCCAGGTCCAGCCCGCCTCGTGGACACCATCGCGATCCAGGGACTTGTGGCCGCCTACGCACACTCGGTCGACGACCGCGACTGGGCACGGTGGGAGGCGCTGTTCACCGCCGACGCGCGGATCGACTACGTGTCAGCCGGCGGCATTGCCGGCAACCCGGCCGAGCTGGCGGCATGGATGCCCGATGCCATGGCGGCGTTCAGGTGGTGCCTGCATTCCATCTCGACCCATGAGATCGACTTCGCCGATGACGACAACGCCACAGGACGCGTGCACGTGTTCAACCGCAACGGCGTGGAGTGGGAGGGCAAACCCGAGATCGTCGACGTGGGCGCGGTGTACCAGGACCGCTACGTGCGCTCGACTGACCGCTGGCTGTTCGCCGAGCGCATCGAGCACACCAAGTACATCGTCGGCGGCCAGTTCGCGGACATGATCCGGGAAGCCGCACCGCCCCTACCCTGATCGACGCCACACTGGGACACATGTCGCTCCCCTCCAGCACGCCGCGGGGACGCGGCCCCACACAGCCCGGGGCACGCATCACCAACCTCGATGCCGTTCGGGGGGTGGCCGTGCTCGGCATCCTGCCGATGAACGTGGTCAGCTACGCGCTGGTCGATCCCGCCTACTTCAACGTCGACTCGGCTGGTTCCAACAACGCCCTCGACCGGGCGATCGGGCTGCTCGGCGAAGTGTTCGTCGACCAGAAGTTCATGGGTCTTTTCTCCATGCTGTTCGGCGCAGGGATCGTCCTGTTCGCCGACCGGGCCGCCGCCAAGCGGGTGCACCCGGTGCTGCTGAGCATCTGGCGCAATGTGCTGTTGCTCGGCATCGGCCTGTTCCACGCCTGGCTGTGGGAAGGCGACGTGCTGATCGTCTACGCGCTGTGCGCCCCGATCCTCATACTCGTGCGCAAGCTGCCCCCCGCACTACTGGTGCTGACGGGTGCGGCCGTCTTCCTGGTAGCGCCCATCGCCAACACGATCGCACAGGCGACTGTCGACGAACCCTCGGACCTGGCCAACGTGTGGGTGCAGGCCGCGGACCCGGAGGCGGAGCCGTCCGACGAGGTCGGGCTGGCATTGCTCGTCGACTTCTTCGCCCGGGCGCTCGGCATGATGCTCATTGGCGCGGCCCTGTACCGACTCGGGGTGCTCAACGGCACCAGGCCGGCAGCCTTCTACCGGCGCCTCGCGGGGTGGGGGCTGGGCATCGGCATCCCACTGGCGGTCGCCGGTGCGGCATGGATGGCTGTCGACGGCTGGTCGATCGACGTCGCATTGGTGGGCAGCGTTCCCAACTCCCTGGCCACCATTCCGATGGTGCTCGGCTACCTGGGCGTGATCACGCTGTGGAACGCAGCGCCGGACTCGCCCGCGCGCCTGCGGATCAGGGCGGTCGGGCGAATGGCACTGACCAACTACCTGGCGCAGACCGGGCTGGGCCTGGCGGTGTTCAGCGTTGCGCTGGGTGCGTTCGATGCATCGCGCACCACAGCCCTCGCGTTCGTGGTGGTGGTGTGGGCGCTCGAACTCTGGTGGTCAACTGCCTGGCTCGAGCGTTTCCGTTTCGGTCCCGTGGAGTGGCTCTGGCGCACTGCCACCTACTTCCGCCTCCAGCCGATCGTCGTCGACCAGACCTGATCAGACCCTGGGTCGCCGCGCCGGGGTTCAGCCCAACCAGGTTGCCGTGAGGGCATCGTCGAAGCGGGAGTCCTTGTCCCAGGGCACGACACCCGAGGTCTCCAGCAGCCAGTCGAGGATGTGGCCGCGCATAGAGGTGACCACGTCCTGGTGATCGGCGGCGTCGATGAGGTTGGTGGTCTCCGCCGGATCGGTCGCACGGTCATACAGCTCGTCGGTGTCGTGGCGGCGCAGTACATAGGTCCAGTCCTTCGAGCGGACAGCCACCGCCTTGCCGCACAAGGTGATGTCGTCGTGCATCAGCGAGACCTTGCGCTCGTAGTCGCCGTCGATGCGCTCCTCGAGTACCGGCTCCTCGCCGGGATCGAAGCCGCCTTCGCTGAAGGCCAGGTCTCGGTGCCTGTCGGTCTCGCCCGATGCCACCGGCACGAGTGACCGGCCGAAGCAGGTGTAGCCGGCCTCGATACCGGCAAGGTCGTGCACGGTGGCGCTCACGTCGACCATCTCGGCCATGGAGTCGACGACCCGGCCCGCGGGCGCGCCAGGCAGACGCACCAACAACGGGTTGCGCACCAGCGAGTCGTCGAGGGCGGCGGGCCATTTCTCCACCAGACCGAAGTCGCCGAGCCATTCGCCATGATCAGTGAAGAAGAACACCGCCGTGCGCTCGTCATGGCCCGAGTCATCCAGGGCCGTCATCACACGACCCAGCTGGTCATCCACCCGGCTCACCATTCCGTAGTACGTGGCGATCAGTTCAGCCCAGTCGGCGTCGGTCAACCGGTCCAACCGGTAGGAGTCGCGTATCGCCTCGTGGTAGCGGGGCTTGCCTGCCGCCGGTGCCAGCGGAGACGGCACCGCTGCCCTGTCGTGCATGGAGAACCACGGCTCGCCGACTGTGAAGGGCGGGTGTGGGTACACCAGTGCCACCAGCAGGCACCAGGGCTCCGGCAGGCCTTCGGTGAGCCAGTCGACCGCCGTGCGCGTCTGCGCCTCGTCGAGGTCGAGCAGGTCATGGGCCAGGCCACCACCGTAGAAGGCCGCCCGCATGGGCGAGTCCTGCGGGACGACCCCCGCATGCCACGCGCCCACATCGGCCAGGGCGGGCCTGACCGTGTAGCCGAACCGATCACAACTGGCCTCGGTGACACCGGGAGCCATCATGTCGCCGCGCGAACCGGCCAGTGCCACGTGGTACCCGGCGTCGCGCAGTGACCCGAAGACGTTTGGCTCCGTCGGTGAGAGCAGGTTGTTCAGGGTCCGGTGCCCGCTCGAGTGCGGGTACCACCCCGTGAACATGGAGATCCGGCTCTGGGTGCACACCGAAGCCTGCGACCAGGCGTTGTCGAAGCGTGCCCCCACGGCAGCCAGCGCGTCGATGTTGGGGGTCGATGCGACGCTGTTGCCGAATGCACCAACACAGTCCGCACGGAGCTGGTCGGGCATGAACATCAAGATGTTGGGTCGATCCGCCACATCGCGTGGTCTACCAGCTTCGGCCGACACCGTCGTCCATCAGGCGGGTTGCCCAACGGTGATAACAATGGCAGCCGGCCGGGCACGGAGGAATGCGTTGGCGATCAGGACCGACCTCGAGGCAGCGATGGCCGTGCTCCCGCAGGGCGCGGACCGCGACCTGGTGCGCGCCGCGCTCGACCCCTCGGTGCGCGGGTTCAGCCGACTCGAGTTCCTTGGCGACGCAGTGCTCGGCCTGGCTGTCTTCGCATCCGGCGAGGCGGCCGGACGCAAGAGACCCACGCTGCTCAAGGCCGTGTCCAACGACGCCCTGCGGGCACTCAAGGACAAGTCATTCGACCAACTCACCTCGGCGCCCACCGGTGACGTCATCGAGACCCTCATCGGCGCGATCCACCTGTCGTGCGGATTCACCTTCGCCGCGCGCTGGGCAGTGCAACAGTGCCTCCCCGACGTGTCGCCGGTGACGGGAGGCGACGAGGCCAGCCGCGAGGCCGCCGCGCTGATCGACCGAAGCGGGCTCACCTTCATCGGCGCGGCCGTCATGTCAGCCGTGGTCGCTGACCATCTGTGCACCACCGAACCCCGTCGCAGCCAGCGGTGGTACAGCGAGACACGACACAGCCTGCTCGAGCGCCAGCGCGTTGCCGCCCTGCTGGCCACGAGCCAGGGAGACGAGCGCCCGGGGGAGCACGACTGGAAGCGCCTGGTCGATCGCTTCGAGCGCGCAGCGGCACGCTCCTATCTCGACTCGGGTTGGGACTGTCGCACCGCAGTGCTGTCGGCCCTTCACGTGAACGCCGCGTAGGCCGTTGCTCGGTTGAGGGTCCGTCGGCCGGGACGACCGACGCTCGCGACGGAGCGCCTCAGTCGATGGCGGCCTCGATCGCGGAAACCACGGACGGATCGTCGGGCACAGTGGTCGGGTCGAAGCGTGTGATGACGCTGCCGTCAGAGCCGATCAGGAACTTCTCGAAGTTCCACCTGATGTCGCCGGTGTGGCCCTCGGCGTCGGCTGTGTCCACCAGCTGCTCGTAGAGCGCGTGACGGCCTTCGCCGTTGACCTCTACCTTCTCGCTCAGCGGGAAGGTGACTCCGTAGGTGGTGGAACAGAAGGTGGCGATCTCGTCGGCGGAGCCGGGCTCCTGTTCCAGGAACTGGTTGCACGGCACGCCGAGCACGGTGAACTTGTCGCCGCCGAAGTCCTTCTGGAGCTGCTCGAGCTGCTCGTACTGCGGCGTGAGCCCGCACTTCGAGGCGACGTTGACGAGCAACGTCACCTTGCCTCTCGCGTTGGCCATCACATCGGCCGAGCCATCGAGCGCCTTCAGGTCCACGTCATATGCGGTCATGGTCCCGGAGGGTAGTGCCGCCCTGCCGGGCGTGCGGCGCGACCTCAACGGAGGCGACAGCCAAACCGTAGATGCCGCAACTACCGTCTCGATCATGGGCAGCTATCTGGTGCAGAGCGCTATCGCCCACGAGGACGTCGACAACCGCGATTCCGAGGTCAGCATGCTCGGACCCGACGAGCCTCGCGAGCTGTGGACCTGGGCTGCGCATCCCGACTTCACGATCGGGCGCGTCCGCCGTACGGCCAACGTGGTCACGGAGTGGACTGTGACCGCCCAGGGAAGCCTGAGCTTGCCCTGCATCCTCGATTGCGTCCCGGTGGCGGGCGGATTCCCGATTACCAATTCCGACGCCGTGGTGTGCCCGAAAGGGGCGCGTGGGTTCACCCTGGTCCGCGGCCACACCGACGAGATCGTGATCACCGAGACCTCCACCGCGAAGATCGGTCTCGGCGCCGTACCCGGGCGCGAGATCCTCGAGTGCAACCTCGACACGCTCGACGAGATCCGCCAGTGGTGTGTTGACCGGTTGGACGCCTCGCAGACAGCCAGGGTCGAAGTCGACTCGGCAGAACTACGCGAGATGGTCGAGCGGTTGCTGCTGCAGGGGCATCCCAAGCGCGAAGGCCAGGCAACAGCCGAGTTGGTGGAACAGGCGCTGTTCTTCATCAACGACCACGAGCCGACGTCAGCTGAGGCGGTCTGGGAAGCCCTGGGCGTGTCCAGGTCGACTCTCTACAAGGCGTTCAGCGACGTGCTCGAGATATCGCCCTCGCGGTGGATGACCATCAAGCGACTCAACCGGGCGCGCGTGGACATACTGCGCAACCTCACACCGGTCGCCGAAGCGGCGCAGGGGCAGGGCTTCCACCACGCCGGCAACTTCGCGCGGTACTACCGGGAGTTGTTCGGCGAACGCCCGCGCACGACTTTCGAGATGGCCCGGGTGCGTGCCGGAACGAATGGTCGCCAGCCCAACAGGTTGTGAATCCTCGCATCGCTGGTTGACTTGGGCCATGGAGCCCAACTGGTACCCCGACCCCAACGATCCGTCGATGCTGCGCTGGTGGGATGGCAACCAGTGGACTGAGCACACCCACGCAGCTGCCGGCGACGGTGTCTCCGTGTCAGGAACCCCGGATGCGGCTTCCCAGACCGGCCAAACGCCAGGCGCATCGGCTGCCGGCAGCTCCACTCTGCCCGAGTCGATCAGGACGTCGTCGCTATTCAAGGACAACCAGGAGACCGAGACCTCGGGCCGGTTCACCACACAGAACCGCGCCGTCGCCAAGGTGACAGGGCTCGCGGCCACCCCCCTGTTGGTGAGGCGCGGAGCGATGATCGCCTACCAGGGGGATGTGTCGTTCTCGTACGAGTCCACCGGCGTGAAGCGCAAGCTGAAGGCCATGGCGACGAGTGAGGGGATCAAGCTGATGCGCTGCGAGGGGGCTGGCGAACTGTTCGTGTCCCATGGCGGGGAGAAGCTGCACTTCCTCTCACTGGGTGAGGGCGAGGCGATGTCGATCAACTCACGGTCGCTTCTCGGCTTCGATGCGACGATGACCTGGGACATCGAGGTCATCAAGGCGGGCGCAGGCGCGATGGTGGCCGGCGGCTTGTTCAACGTGCGGCTGACCGGCCCGGGCACGTTGATCCTCGCCACGGACTGGCCACTGGTGCTCGACACCACCGAGGCCCGCACCCTCGTCGACCCCAACGCTGCAGTTGCGTGGTCTGCGCACCTGAAGGTGACCGTCCGTTCGACCATGAGTGCCGGTGCTCTGATCGGCCGCGGATCAGGTGAGGCCTTCCAGCTCGAGTATTCCCCTGGCGGGTTCGTGATCGTCGAACCGGAGCCGGTGGTGGGCGTCCAGGCCTGACCTGCCGGCACCAAGGTGAGGTGACCGACCTCCATGCCATGCACCTCCGCGATGTGCGTGCCGACAGGCCGCTACGTCACCGTGACCTTCCCGCACCCGAGCAGCACGTGTTCGTCTCTGGTGTTGATCTCGTCGCGGAACTGATTGAGTGCCACGACGCAGACGGTCACCTCGCCGGCCTCGACCGGCACCGTGATGTCGAAGCCATAGGGATGACCCGGGTGCACGTAACCGTCCAGGCTCAGCGCGTACAGGGCAGCGGTGACGTCAGGCCTGGCTGCGTTGGCGACGAACACCTGCGCGACCCACTCACCGTTGATCATCAGCACCACCTTCGTAGGCGGCCAGTCGACTCCGAAGTTCGCGAACTCGGTGACCCATCCCGTGACCCGGACCTTTCCCTCGCCTCCCGACACGGAGTCGAGCACACCGGTCGGGTTGACCTCCCCGACGTCAGGGGGCCAACTGACCGGTTGGCAGGCCGCGGCAAACAGGGCCCCAGTGGCCAGCAACGCCAGAAGGACTGTCGATCTGATAGTTCGTCTCATGACACGCCTCCCTTGCTCGTCGGAGGGGAGCCGGGGGATGCCCCCCTCCAAACCCCATTCTATTTGTTGCCACCACAATCAATAGGCGGGCTTGGCCACCTGCCAACTCGAGAGGTTGGTGGGTACGGACGGTGAAGGGTCCACGACTTGCCGCGCAGGCAAGCAAGGAAGACGCGCCCGAGGTCGGACGGGCACGCACTGCGGCGACCAGAACGGCCGTTAGCATCACGCCGGTGAACACCTTGTCTACAAACCCGGAGCTGATCCGGGACGGGTTCGTGGCCGTGGTGAAGCGTGACTGCCCGACCTGTGTGATGGTCGAACCGGTTCTCGGTGAGATCTCCGGTTCGCGTTCGTTGGTCACGCTGAGCCAGGACGATCCGTTGTTCCCAGGCTCGGTCGACGGCGTGCTCGATGACACCGACCTCGACAACTCGTACCTGCTCGGCATCGAGACCGTGCCGACCCTGATCAAGTTCGTCGACGGGGTCGAGGAAGGCCGGATCGCGGGATGGAGCCGTCCGGAATGGGAGTCGTTCACGGGGTTGTCGGTTCTGGGAGCGGACCTTCCCGAGTTCCGGCCCGGCTGTGGGTCGATGTCGGTCGACCCGACCCGTGTCGGCGAGCTGAGGGTCCGCCACGAAGGGGACCGTCTCGCCAGCCGTCGGGTAGAGATAGCGGAGCTCGAGGACCCCATCGAGGCCCTTTACGACCGGGGTTGGTCAGATGGCCTGCCGCTGGTACCGCCGACCCCCGAACGCGTTCTCGCCATGCTCGACGGAACCGAACGCAACCCCTCCGACGTCGTCGTGCAGGCACCGCCCGACCTCGTGGACTGCACGGTCGAGAAGATCGCCATCAACGCCGTCATGGCCGGGTGTCGGCCCGAGTACATGCCGGTTGTGCTGGCCGCGCTCGAAGCAGCGTGCACCAGCGACTTCAACATGCACGGCTTGCTGGCAACGACATACTTCGCCGGCCCGGTCGTGGTGGTCAACGGCCCCGCTCGCAGGGAACTCGACATGAACAGCGGCATCAACGCGCTCGGCCAGGGCAACCGCGCCAATGCCACGATCGGGCGGGCGCTGCAGTTGACCATCCGAAACGTGGGCGGCGGACTGCCCGGAGGTATCGACCGGGCCGCGATGGGCAACCCGGGCAAGCTCACGTTCTGCTTCGCGGAGGACGAGGAAGGCTCTCCTTGGGAGCCCCTTTCCGTCGAGCGGGGCATCGACCCGGACACCTCGGCCGTCACCCTGTTCGCAGGCACCGGCGTGCAAGGCATCGTCGACCAGATCTCGCGCGAGCCCGAGTCGCTGGCCCGCAGCTTCGCCGCGTGCCTGCGGTCGGTGGGTCACCCCAAACTGGCGATCGCTTTCGACGCTGTTCTCGTCATTTCGCCCGAGCACGCCCGCGTATTCGCAGAGGCCGGGTGGAGCAAGGCCCGCCTGCGCGAGGAGCTTGACTCACTGCTCTCGATCAGCGGAGCCGAACTGGCTCGGGGGGCCGATGGAATCGCCGAGGGGATGCCACCGGAATTCGCGGGTGCGGACCTGCCGAAGTTCCGACCCGCCGGCCTGCTCATCGTGCACGCCGGCGGCGGAGCGGGCATGTTCTCTGGCATCATCGGGGGCTGGGTGTCGGGACAGACCGGCAGCGAACCAGTGACCAGGGAGGTCGGACAGTGAACGTGATCCTGGACCCCACAGGTGAACTGAATCCTGCCGATCGGCCACTGTCAGATCGATTGCCGTCACTGAGTGGCCGCACGGTGGGCCTGCTCGACATCACAAAGGCCCGCGGCAACGTCCTTCTGGACCGCATCGAGGGTCACCTCGTGGATCGCGGGGCGAAGGTCCTGCGCTTCTCCAAGCCGACGTTCACCAAGCCGGCCCCCGACGATCTGCGCCGCGACATCGCCCAGCAGTGCGAGGCCGTGATCGAGGCGCTCGCCGATTGAGGCAGCTGCACGTCGTGCAGTTTGCATGACATCGCAGATCTGGAACGGCGAGGAGTGCCCTCGATGTTCATTGCCTCCTCCGAGTTCATCGACGCGGCCGACACGCAGGCCAAGGCCCTCGGCATCGACGCGGCGCGGGTGTTCGTGCCCCATCCGATCCAGGACCGCACCGACGAAGAGATGGAAGCCCTCGCCGACCAGGTGATCGACGAGGTCGTGGCGGCAATCACCCGCTGAACCGCCGTCGGCGGGAACAGATCCCCTCGGCCAGCGGTTCTGGAACCAACGAAGCAAGCCGCTGGCCTACGGCCTCGGCATCATCGTGGCCTTCTACGTGCTCCACGCGCCCGCAATCGCAGCCACGCTCCGGATGGTCCTCGACTGGGACGACGAGGAGGCGGCAAGTGCGAACGACTTCACCGCAGACATCTTCTGGGATCTCTACTCCATCTCACCTCTCGCTCTCGGAACGGTTGTGGCCGCAATGTCGTTCGTGCTGCTGATTGCATTCATCGAGCTGGTGATCCGCCCGATCAGACCATTGCGGAGCTTCCTCGGAGTCACCCGGGAGCGATTGCCGGGCTACCCGCGCGGCACCGACACAACGAATGACGGCGACCAGACGACCCAGCGCCACGGCCCGTGAGGCGCAGCCCTCGACCCCTCTTGCGGATTTGCCAGATCAAGCACCGTCATCGATGACGAGCCCCTCACCACGGCTCATTCTCTTGCGCGTTTTCTCGCGGATAATCTCGCAGTCCCGGGCCTCTGGAGCTGCAAGAAATCAAGCCCCAGCGCGCGCCAAAGCGCCCCCTTCGGGGTGTCGGGTCCGGCTATCTGGAACGGAGTCGGTTGCTTGTTGGAACCGGCGGCTTGGCGGGTCAGGCCACCGCCAGCTGGTTGTCGTCGCCGAGCGCCCATGTCGGACTCCGTTCGAGACCGTCCGCACAGCTGAAAAGGTGTCAACTATTCGATGGTCATCGGTCCCTGCAAACGGGCCGCTCTCGCCGTGACAGTAGACAATCGCACGGGGGGGTCGGCGGATCTTGTCGAACCGTCTGGGTCACTTGTTGGCAGTGACGATCCAAGTTGCGGACGGGCAGATCACACCCTCTGACGTGGTCCAGGTCGAAAGCGCTTCGCTGAGCTCAGACCGAAACGTTGCGAACTTCTCTGCATGGGTCTTGGCCAGTGCCTGCAGCGGCGGCATGAGATTGGTCATGAACGCGATCGCTTCGTCGAGGTCGTCGCCGAGGTTTAGATCGGCCTGTCGTGACGTCAGTACGACATCGGACCATTCGGCATCGTCGAGGACGGCGTTGAGACGGTCTGGATCGCCGAGCGAGAAGGGACCTGGTGCTGTGGGATCTGTGCCGAAGGGCATCTCTACGTGGTTGGAGGCGATGCTCAGGGGTACCGACGCCCATGGGTTCTCCTTCGGCGACTGCCAGCACACGAACGACAAGCGGCCACCGTCACGCAATGCTCGCCGCATGTTGGCAAGCCCCGCCGTAGCATCCGCGAAGAACATGACACCGAAGCGGGAGTAGACGCAATCGGCATCGGGGCCCATGTCATCGAACATCGCATCGGCAACTGCGAAAGTGATGTTGTCGATGCCGTGGCCGGCCGCGAACGTCTCGGCTCCCTCGATCATGGTTGGACTGATGTCAAGAGCGGACACCCGGCCGGAGTCGCCAACACGCTTTGCCAGCTGAACGCTGCTGGTGCCGGCCCCGCAACCGATGTCGATGATGAACTCCCCCTTGGTGGGTGCGAGCGCATCCACGGCAGCAAGGCCATGGTCGTTTGCCTGCTGGTCGAAGTTGTCACGTTGTTCGGTCCAGGTCGTTCCTGCAGCGGTCCAGAACTGGGCCTGGGCATCGTTGACGCTCGAATCACTCATCGCACATCCCCGGTCGGCGGTGCAGAGACACTAACTGGGTGTGGTTGACGCTGGTCGGCTGCAGGGCACCCTGGGCTTCCGGGTGCTAGTCACGCCCCTCCTCGGTCAGGAGATCAGCGACCTCGCCGAGTCACTCGAGGTGGTGGGATGAGTCAGAGCACTTGCTATACAACATTAAGGATGCCTAACATCGCCGGATGGCGAGACCCACCAGAGAACTGATCCGAATCGCTGCCGCGCTGGTCCACAGCACTCCGGGGGCGACGTTGCACGTCGAGTCCACCGCGGGAGCAGGCCTTCTGGTGGGATCCGGACCAAGCGCAGAGGTGACGGCTTGCCAGTTCCGGCGTGTGGTGCTCGCCAAGCCGACCGTCGGTGAGCCGGATCCGCTGGAGTACATCGCAGGACTGAGCATTGGCGGCTCCCTTGAACCGATCGGGGGCGGGCTGCACCGCGAGCGGGCTGCCGGAGGCGAGCGAATCGTGGTGACGTCCCAACTCGGTCCGGTGCTCATCGAACAGTTGCTGCGGGGGCTGGAGACGGCCAACGTGTCGGTGTCGGGTGCCAGCGCTGCGATCGGTGTGGACCACGCGCTCGGGACCTGCATCGTTTCGATCGCTCACGACAACCCGTGCGCGCTCCACGAAACCGCAGCCGTCGTTGCCGGCACCCTGGCAAGCGAGGAAGCCATGCAGTTCGCGAGGAGCCTCGAACGCAGCTGACGGGTTCAAGGCGGTGCGGTGACGGCGGACTTTGCCCATCTCGTGGGTGAGCCGGAGTGGGGACGTGCGGAACGAGGCTGCCCAAGACGATGCGGAATGCAACAGCCGAACCAGCTCAAGATTCGTGGACCTGCTTGACCGCCAACACCCGCAGGGCACGCTCAGCGGCGGGTGCTGGTCCCACCCCCATTCTCTTGCGCGTTTTCTCGCGGATAATCTCGCAGTCCCGGGCCTCTAGCTCAGTTGGTAGAGCAGTGGACTTTTAATCCATCGGTCGTGGGTTCGATCCCCACGGGGCCCACCATGCGATACCGATCTACCCGCCCGACGAGCGGGTTCCTCGCCGCCCTTGCCGCGGCTGCGCTCCTGGCCGCTGCCTGCACCGACAACTCGGATGGTTCCACGACCACCACGCAAGCCGAAGGGCTGGAGCCGTCGCCTCGGATCGAATGGTCGATCGAGGAGCGTGAAGGCAAGACGGTCATCGACACGGGCGAGATGGAGCTCACGGTTACCGACGAACCGTTCTTGATCACGGCGAAGCGCCCCGAGGATCCTTCGCCATTCGTCACCGAGTCCGGCGGCCTGTTCATCCTGCGCGACGGCGAGCGGCTCACGATCGAGTCGGCCACAGCCGTGAAGACGAGCGACGACTCCGCAGCCTTCGAGGTCGCCTTCACCGACGGCTCGACAGGAACCGTGACGGTAGGCAGGACTGAACGGACCGATCAGCGCAACGACACCGTCAACGTGTCGCTGACACCTGACGACCTCACCGGTGTGACCGGGTGGGGCGAGAGCTTGGCCTCTCCCGAGGGGGAGCTCATCTACGGCCTCACCGAGCGGATCTCGGAGGACTACCGCGACTCCGAGGTGTTCCCCGCTGCGGTCGGCTCCCTCAACCGGCGTGGCGAGCGAATCGACATGTGGATCGAGCCGACCATCTCCGGATATGCGCCGTTCTTCCAGAGCTCCGCCGGCTACGGCATGCTCGTCGACGGTTACATGCCGGGCGTGTACGACCTGGCGGCGACGACGCCCGGAGTGCTCGACATCGAGTTCGAGTGGGATCCGGATTCGGATGCGGCGAGCTTCCACCTGTTCTCCGGGCCGGGCCACCAGCAGGTCAACGACGCCTACCACGCCCTGACCGGACGGCCACCGGAGCCGCCCGACCATGTGTTCCTGCACTGGCGTGGCCGTGACGAGCACCCGGTCGCAGAGCCGGTCGCAATCGACGGCGTCGAGATGAACGCGACCGCAGCCGAGGACCTCTCGATCTACGAGGAGTACGAGATACCCGCCGGTCTGTACCGATTCGACCGGCCATGGACCTCGGGGGCGGTCGGGTTCGCGGAGTGGGAGTTCGACCCGGAGCGCTTCCCCAACGCCGAGGACATGCTGGATGTGTTCTCCGACCGCGGCTGGAAGATGCACGTATTCACAGCACCTTGGGCAATGGGCAGCCTCGGTGAAGAAGCGCGCGAGCTCGGCTTCCTGGCACCCAACAGCGACCCGAGCGGCGGCTCGGAGCTCGTTGGCGTGTCGGTCGACTTCACCAATCCGGAGGCGGTCGAGTGGTACCGGGACAATGTCATCGACTTCCTCGACGGCAACGAGGGTCGTTACATCGACGGGTTCGTGATGGACCGTGGCGACGAGGCCGACGTGTCCAGCGAGGTGACCGACATCTGGCACGACGGACGCAACGGCCGCCAGGTGCACAACTGGTATCCGACCGAGTACGCGGAGATCTACCGCGACATCATCGACTCGGAGCGACCCGACGACGGTTACCTGCTCATGCGGGCCGGCTACACCGGTTCGCATGCCGACGTGATGCGCTGGGGCGGCGACACCCACGGACGCGACGGATTCGCGATTCCCGAGGTGGAGTTCACGCCCGAGGAGTCACCCTCGACCGACAAGGGTCTGCGCTCGGTGCTCATCTCGGTGCAGCGCGCGGCTTTCATGGGCACCCCGTTCTGGGGCAGCGACATCGGCGGCTACAACGGCTGGCTCGACCCCGATGTGTACGCCCGATGGATCGAGGTGGGCTTCGCCAGTCCGATCATGCGTTTCCACGGCCGAGACGGCTCCCCTTGGAACGTGCCCCCCGATGGCTCCTTCAGCCAGGAGCTGATGGACATCTACCGCGGCTACATCGTGCTGCGCCACGACATGAATTCGTATCTGGCGTCCACTGCAGAGCAGGCCGTCAACGAGGGCATGCCCATGGCTCGACCGCTGGTGTTCATGTGGCCCGACGAGCCCGGAGCGATCGATCGCTGGGACCAGTGGATGCTTGGCGATGACCTCCTGGTGGCCCCGGCGTGGGAGTCCGGCACCCGCGAGCGGACCGTTTGGGTGCCGCCGGGCGACTGGGTGGACTTCTGGGACCGCGAATCGAGCGTGGAGGGCCCTGTCGAACTGACCGTCGAAGCCCCACTCGGCAAGCTGCCGATGTGGGTGTCAGAGGATTCGCCGCTGCTCAACATCGAGCCCTCAGCCGAACTGCAGGCCCGCGCCGGCGGCCAGGAACCGTGATGGTGCGGCGGTTCAGGGGTTCCGTTACCCATTGCGGTCCGCCAGACGCGAAACTGGTGGGGTCATGACCGACACGCCCCTCGCGAACCCGTCCCCTGCCCCCGCCGCCGGTCAAACGGCCGAGGCGCAGGAAGCCGCATCTGAGGAAACCGCCACCCGCGTCTTCAGCCAGTCGGTGGTCATCTCCGGCATCCGCTGCGTGCTCGCGTACGTGATCTTCCCGTGGGTGCTGCCGGCGCTGGGAGTCGCCGGGGGTGTGGGCCCGTGGATAGGCATCGTGATCGGCGTTGTGGCCATCAGCTTCAACATCGCCTCGATCAGGCGCTTCTGGATAGCGGATCACCGCTGGAAGTGGCCGATCACCGTGATCAACCTCTCGGTCATCGGGCTTCTCCTGGCTCTGCTCGTGATCGACTTCGGCAACCTCTAGAGCCCTGCCCGGCGGTTTCGTTGTTGCTGGATCACGCTCAGCGTGATCCAGCGCGAACAGAACGGCCGGCGAACACCCAGGCCAGCGAGAGCAGCACCACGGCCCACAGCGCCAGCATGGCGAAGTTGGGCCACAGGTCTGCCACACCGTCACCGTCGTAGGCCGACGACAGGATCGCGTCGACCGCCCACGCGTGTGGAGTGAGGATCTTCGCGACCACCTGCATGCCGGTCGGTGCCAGAAACAACGGAAACATGCAGCCGCCGAGCGCGGCCATTCCGATCCCCAGCGGCACGCCGACGCTCACAGCCGCGTCGGGTTGGCTCAGCAGCGCTCCGATCAGCGTGCTGGCCGCAGCGGAGACGATGCCGAACATCACGATCACGATGCCCATCACCCAGAGGCTCCCCCAGTCCACCCCGTACGCGAGCACGGCCATGACCGTGATCACCACGGCAAGGGTCGAGGCCACCAGGAACCTGCTGGCGCCCATCCCCAGCAACATGTCACTCGCGCTGACCGGGCCTGCGACGGCGCGGCCGAGGATCCCCTGGCGGCGCATCTCGATGAAGCCCGCACCGGCGGTGAGCGAGTTGATGAACATGAACAGGATCATCTGGCCGCCGGCGGTGAACGCATAGTTGGATCCCCCTGACTCGGCGCCGACGATCCGGTAGTCGACCTCCGATGGGGAGAGACCATCCACCACGTCGCCGGCGAGCTCATCGGCTCCCTCTGAGCCAGCAGCCTCGAGTTCGCGCTCCACGGTGAGGCGCGCCGCCTGGGCGTCGATGGCCTCCGACACCGCGGAACGGACCAGGGTCGAAGTGGAGCTGGTCGGCTCCAACAACAACTCCACGTCTGCGCCACCCGCCTCGAGCGCCTCGGCAAAACCCGCCGGGACAACGATGGCGGCGCTGACCTCGTCGATCCGCACGTCGCGTTCGGCCTCGCGACGGTCGCCGCCATCGCGGAGCGCGAACCCGTCGGTGTCGCCGAGCGCAGAGAGCAACCGTTGTGACGCCTCGGTGCGGTCGTTGTCCACAACCGCCAGGATCACGTCGACATCATCGGACGGAATGAACGACCCGATCGCGACGATCAGGACGAACGGCAGCACGGCCACGAAGAACAGCGCCAGCCGGTCCCTCGACAGCCGGCGAAGGTCGTTGGCAACGACCACCCGCACAACCCGCGCCCTGCTCGGAACAGACCCTCTGCGGGCAGTCTCGGACGGTTCCTCGACCTGCACGCTCACCTCAGCCGCCTCCGCAGCAGCCGCCCACCCAGCAGCATCCCACCGATTCCGATCACCAGCATCCACGCGAGCAGATACCACACGTCGCCGAGGCTCTGGCCGCCCGGACCGAGCTCGATCAGCGCCCGCATCGCCGCCCCGTTGGGCGTCATGGTGCCGATCACACCCAATACTCCCGGCAACAGCGCGCCTCCGAAGAACGATCCTCCGATGATCGCGAAGCTGAACGCCAGGACGTTCGTCCACGACTCGGCCTGGAGTTCGCTGGAAGCAACTCCGACGACTATCCCGAGCATCCCTGCGACCGACACGATGAAGACCGACACGACGACCACCACGTTGACGGGATCTCCCCAGTAGGCACCGAACGCCAACGTGGAGACGCCGACCACAGCCACCGCGGCGAGTGCTCCCTGAACCATCACAGTCGTTGCCGCTCCCCCGACCACCTCGCGCATCGACACCGGCGATGCGCGCACCCGGTCGAGGATCCCGTCGGATTCGTCGCGCAGCAGCGAGCGGGCCGTGACCCCCAGCCCCAGGAACAGGAACACCGCGAACGGGCCGAAGTAGGTCGGCGCATCGAACGACTCGGAGAACTCGGCCTCGCGCACGGACACGACCGGCTCGACCGGGTCGCCACCCAGCGCAGCGCCGGGGTCGAGACCGGCTCGGTCCAGCGCGATCGCCACCGCACGTTGCAGGTCGGTGGTCCCTGCAACCGAGTCCGCAAGCCCCTCGGCGACCGAACCGGCGATGGCGTTGTCACCGGCGGCGAGCACGACCAACGATTCCGGAACCCCCACCACGGAGTCGCCGTATCCAGGCGGGATGACCATGACCGCGCCCTGGGCGCCGTCCTCCACCATCTTCTCGAGCCCTGACAGGTCCCCGTCTTCTGGAGCGTCGATCAGCTCCATCTCGATAGGACTCCCTGCCAGGCCGTCGGAGAGACCACTGGCTATGCCCGCTGACAGATCGGACCCGTCGAGGTCGACCAGGGCCACCTTGATGGTCGGCCCACTCCCACCGAACGCCAGTGCGAGCACGAACCCAAGGGCCAGGGGTCCGACGATGCCGAGCAGCAACACCGAACGGTTGCGCAGTCCGCGGCGCACGCCATTGCGCGCGAGCGTGAGCGTCGCCGGCATCCGTCAGTCCCTAAGGGCCTTGCCCGTGAGATGCAGGAAGACGTCCTCGAGGTCGGGTTCCTCGACCGCCACGCCGCCCACCCTCACGCCTGCATCGTCGGCCTTGCGCAGCACCTCACCAAGCACGCTTCCGGCCGACTGCACCACCACGTCCACCCGGTCGTCACATGGGGTCACAGCGACGACTCCGGGCAGTGCCTCGACCGAGTCGCCGAGCCCCGCCAGGTCACCGTCGCCCGAGATGCGCACCACCGGGTGTTCGCCCACCAGGGCAACCAGCTCTGATGCAGTTCCCTCGGCCACCAGGCACCCTTCGTCCATGATTCCGATGCGGTCACAGAGCCGCTCGGCTTCCTCCATGTAGTGGGTCGTGTAGAGCACAGCCATGCCTGAGGACTGCAATTCGGCAATGCCGGTGAGAATGGCGTTGCGCGACTGTGGGTCGACACCGACGGTCGGCTCATCGAGGATCAGCACATCGGGTTGGTGCAACAGGGCTGCGCCGATGTTGCAGCGCCGCTTCATGCCTCCCGAATAGGCCTCGACCCGCTCACCGGCACGATCGGTCAACCCGATCAGCTCCAGCACCTCATCGACCCGCTTACCAAGGTGCTCTGAGGACAATCCCTGGAGCCGGCCGAAGAAGTCGAGGTTCTCCCTTCCCGACAGGTCGCCGTAGAGCGCCAGCTCCTGTGGCACCAGGCCCAGGTGTGACTTGGCCACACAGCGGTCAGTCCTCATGGGCTCACCGAGCACCGTGACCGTGCCCGAGTCCGGAGCCAGGAGACCACACGCCATCGAGATGGTGGTGGTCTTGCCCGCACCGTTGGGGCCGAGCAAGCCATAGGTCTCGCCTGCCTCGATCACGAAGCTGACGTCATCGACCGCCCGGCGCTCCCCGAATGACCGGTGAAGTCCTTCGGCTACGAGCACATCCACGCCGCGACCATAGACGGCACACACGGGGCTAGAGGCGAGCCACCACCAGTCCGGCGCCCGCGGCCACGCCGGCTCCCACCAGCACGGCCACAGCACTGTGGAGTGCCCCGAGCCCACCTGCCAGGTCCACCGGGCCGGCCAGTGCAGCGGCTGCTGCCACGGCGCCCAACACCAGGTTCATGACTGCGTGGCCGACGCTCGGTGCGCTCGGGCGCACCCCGATGCAGCCGCAGTCATCGAGGCCCCTTCGCCGGGCGGCCAGCACGACGAGCGCGAATGCGGCGAAGGTGGCCGCCACCAGCGCCGCGACCGCGCGTGCCACCGGTCCGACCGCCATCAGTCCTGCGGCTCCCAGCAACACCTCGACCACGGCGAGCACACGAGCACCCGCGTTGGGCAAGGGCAGTTCGAGCGCAAGCATCGTGGCCTGCGTCGCGCGCGGGTCTGCCAGCTTCGCCACACCCGACACGACAAGCACGAGGCACGTCACCCAGTAGGCAGCATCCAGCACCGACATCGGGCGAATCGTACCCACGGGCGCGATGGTGGGTATCGTCTCGGTAACGTGACACCAGGGGGTCACCGTGGCCTCAGACAGGCCCACCAAAGACGACGAAGCGCTGTCCATGGTGGACGAGCAAACTGGACCGCCCGTTGCTCCCGGCCTACTCCGTGGACGGGCGGCGCTCGCCATCGCAGCAGTGGCGGTGGGCCTAATCGCAGCAGTGGTGATCGTGTCGGTCTCGGCCGCAAGCAACACCGAGACCGCCGACGAGCCTGATGTGGCCGGCGGGGTCGACATTGCCGACGACGATCCGGACAACGTTGTTCACGACAGCACGGCGGGCGACTTCGACGTAGTGCTCAGGGAAACAGGCGACGGGGTGCTGGCCCTTCAGGTGGCCGATCCGTCGACCCCGGTGTCGAGTGAGTCGGACACGCGCCATTGCGCGCTGGTCACCCTGGACGGGCCTGCCAACCTGGAGGCGTTCGGCTGCGTCGACCCCACCATCGCCGGTGACAGCGAGCTCCGACTCAGCTCGCCGGGTGACCCACGGATCGGATGCGCCGCGATCGCGGTGCGTGAACAGCAAGGCGGGGCCTCCACGCTGGATGCAAGCAGCGAGTTCACGATCCTGCCCGGTGACACACTGCCGAACGGCACCTACGACGTGACCGTGGAGATCGTGTCCGGATTCGGCGATGGCTGCTCTCCGGCTGACGGCGAGGGCATCGAACGCATCGCCACTGCGAGCGGCTCTGTCGAGGTCGGCTGAGCCACCACCCCGCACCTCACTGGCAGGTCAGGACTCGAGAACCTCGCGGTACAGAGCCTCCCAGGCGGCGACGCCTGCGGCCATGTCGAAACGCTCCAGCCCGATCTCTGCGGCTCGGACGCCCATGCGCCGGCGCAGCTCGGGTTCGTCGTGCAGCCGGCGAACGGCGTCGGCGAGCGCGTCGACGTCCTCCACGGGCACCACGAAACCCGTCTCGCCGTCGTCGATCGCCTCGCGCACGCTGCCCACCTCGGTGGCAACAACGGGTACACCTGCCTGCATGGCTTCCTGGATGGTCACCGGAAACGCCTCCAGTCGTGAGGGCAGCAGGTACACGTCGAAGGTCGGATACAGGTCGCGCGCACCCTCTGAGAAGGGTCGCAGCTCGACCCGGTCTCCTACTTCGAGATCCTCGATCAGCGCTTCGAGGTTGGCGGTCTCCCAGCCCTCGCCGATAACCACCAGTCGGTAGCCGTCGCCGAGTTGGCCCACCATGCGGATCGCCAGGTCGATCCCCTTCACCGGGTCGTGCCGGCTGAGCATGCCGACCGTGAAGTCCTCCGTCGACCGTGGCGGAGGGTCAAGCTCGACCACCGGGACGCCCGAATGGATGACCCGGAGCGACCCGGGCGGCAGATCACCCAGCAGCTCGATCAGCTCGGCCGCGCGGTGACCCACGGTCACATGCGCGGCCGCACGACGGGAGGTGACCAGTTTGAGACGCTGGGACATCGCAGACCAGGTACCCACCGGAGAATGCTCCATGACCACGTAACGCTGGCCGGGGATCGACATCGCGGCCACGATCGCCCACTGGCACGATGACATCGACGACAGATTGAAGTGGATGATGTCGGCGTCGAGCGCACGGAACGCCTTGCGCGTCTGCCACATCCCCACGACGTCTCTTCGGTCGCGCACTGGTGGAAGGACGCTGTAGCGCGCGCCGGGGCGCCTGGAGGCGAGCCAGCGAACCACTGCCTCATCGGGACCGAGGACGGTCACTGCCATGTCGTCGGAGAACCGCTCGATGAAGTTGCCCATCGCCGACTCCGCGCCGCCGCGCTCATCTGCGTCCGTGTAGACCGCCAGGTGCATGGGTGTCCGTCAGCCCGGCTCGTGACCCTGCCAGGCCCTGTTGCCGAAGCGGTCCAGGTGTACGACCTCGCCGACCGGCTTGCGCGTGGTGGGGCCGTAGCGGCCGCGTGGCCAACCGAGCGGCACCATGCACACCGGCTGGGTGTTGAACGGGAGCCCGAGGAGCTTTCGGGCCTTGGTCAGGCCCCAGAGGGGCAAGGTGATCAGCGAGGCGCCCAGCCCCATCGCGCGAGCGGCCAGCAGAAGGTTCTGCACGCTCGGGTACACCGAGCCGTAGTGGCTGGACTGGGACAGATGGATCGGAGCGAGGCGCATGGGGCCCACGAGGCACGGCACCACAATCACGGGGATGTCCTCGAAGTTGTCGACCTGCCACTGCACGGCGCGCAGGATCTTCGCCATGTCGGCATCCCTGGCCACCACCTTCTCGCCGAGCCCTCCGTAGAGCTTCCAGGCACGGCGGTACTGCTCCGCGAAGGCGGCTTTCGTGGCACGGTCCTTCACGACCAGGAACTCCCAGTTCTGGCCGTTGGAACCGGTCGGCGCCTTCAGCGCCAGTTCGATGCAGCGCAGCACGATGTCGTCATCGACGTCGTCCGGCAGCACCCTGCGCACGGCGCGCTGCGTGAGCATCGCCTCGTCGAGCGGCATCGACAGCCGGTCGGCGACGGCGGCGTAGGAGCGGTCGCCCTCGGGGGCACGTTCGTTGATGGTGGCGGAGCCATCGGTTGCGGAGTCGGTGTTGTCGGCCATCGCTGCGGTGTTCCCCGGATCGTCGTCGTGGCTGCGATGCTACGGGCAACCAACGCATCGTGTGAAAGGAAGGCCGGTTGAGCGAACCGGATGAACGGACCGACTCGTTGCCGCCGGCCAGGCAACTGGTCAGCTCTGCTGTGAGGGCTGTACTCGGCCGGGTGGGCGCAGCGGCCGACACCGTGGATTCGCTGGAACGGGTACCGCCTGCGGGCACCGAAGACGGCGGGGTGGGCATTGCCGCGAGCGCCTGGGCGTTGGCGCGCACCGCAGGGGTGCTCGCCTCCGCACCGGTGAGCGCGCCCACGCTCGCGGTGGCCGCGCGACGAACCGCGGCGCTGTCCCGCGAGCGCACCGCCGCGTTCGGAGACCACTTGCGCGCAGTGATGGCCGGCGCGCCGAGCCCACTGCCCGCCCGGTCGACCAAGCGGATCGACGGCCGCCAACGGTGGCTCATCACATCCGATCTCCACCGTTGCATTCCGGGCCGCGTCGACTGGCCGCGCAGGCAACGCACCAAGGACCTCTACGCGCGCATGCTCGGACGGTATGCGGACCGCGGCTGGGGCCTGATCGAGAACGGCGACGTCGAGGACTTCTGGATGGTCGGGGGCACCACGTGGGGTGCCTTCTACGACATCGCCCGGATGGCCGGGAGCGTCGCGTCGCCGTTGGACCGCACACTGGAGGTGGAGCTGCTCGGTGAACAACTCGACCGCATCGTCGACAACAACGCACTGATCTACCGGACGATCCGCGATCGGTTCGCCGCCGAGGGCAGGTACCACCGCACGGTCGGCAACCATGACGAGGCATTGGCGGACGACGAGGTCGCCCGGCGGCTGGGGGCGCACCTTCCCGGCGTGGAACCGGTCGACAGTCTTGTGTTGGTTGACCCCGGAGTCGGTCGGGATGCTGACAGCGTGAGCGATGCGGCCGACGTGATGGCTGTGGTGGCGCACGGACACCTCACCGACTCCTGGAACGGCCCGGGCTTCAGCGCACTCGGAAGGGCCATCACATGGCTCGGGCTCGGCCTCGAGGAGTTGCCCACCCCCGGTGCCGGCGAGGGGCTGGCGGACGAGGAGGCCGTGGAGCGGCTGCTCGATGGGCGGGGACGCAACCGGCTGGTGAGCCTCGACCCGCGCTTCGGCGGCAACCGCCGATTCGACAGCCTGGATGAGGAGCTTCTCTTCGCTGCGTTGGCGGCAGATGCACCGGCTGATGGGTGGCCCTGGCTGCTGTTCGGCCACACGCACTACCCGATGCTGCGACCGGTCGACGAGCACGGCGAGCCCACGTTGTACGCCAACTCGGGCACGGGTGTGCTCGACGCGGCTGTCTCGGCAATCGAGTGGGAGCCGTCGCGGGCGGATCCGGTCGGCCTGGTGATCTGGCGCGAGGATGGTGACGGCCTGTGCCGTTACGAGATGGAGGCCGACGGGAACACCCTCGCGGTCGCCCGCGTCGCAGACATCCCCACCTGACCGCCAATACCGGTGAGCGGCTGCCCACGTAAAGTGCTGAAAGCGGTCACAACTGCCCCCATCAGGTTCTGGCATCGCATGAGACTCCGTGAAAGACTCTGTTGAGACATGGCGAGCGATGCGACGGAAACAGACCGGCTGGGCGAACGGCCACCCGTCGAGCAGCAGGGCGACAAGGGACATCCCGACCCCGTCGTGCTGCGCGACGACCCCGCCCCGGTGCGCGCCCTCACGGCCTGGCGACGCGCCGGCCGCTCCGAAGGCACGAGGAACGAGTTCAACCTGTTCCGGGCCTGCGGACTCGCGATCGCGATAGGCCTCATCTGGCAGTGGGCACCCGGAGCCGTCGCCTTCATCGGGATCCTCTCCGTGCTCGTGTTCCTGCACGAACTCGGCCACTACGCCGTCGCCCGGCGCGTGGGCATGAGGCCCACCGAGTTCTTCATCGGCTTCGGGCCCACGGTATGGGCCCGAACCGCCTCCAATGGACTCCGCTACGGGGTGAAGCTGATCCCTGCGGGTGGCTACGTGAAGCTCCCCGGAATGGGGCCCCGCGAGGAAGTCGAAGCATCCCTCGAGCCCTACACCTACCGCGCCGCGTCGCGCCGCAACCGCATGCTGGTGATCCTCGCCGGCGTGGCGGTGAACTTCCTGATCGCGGTGGCCCTGTTCGCCGGCTATGCGGCCGTCGAGGCCGACGCCGGACCGGTCGAGGCTGCGGGCGTCGGCGTCAGTCGCACCACCCAGGTAGCAACCGGCACACTCGACGGCCTCGGCACCCTGGTGTTCGGAGCCGACGACTATGCGAAGTCGGTGGCGTCCGGCGAGGTTCCCGAGAACCGGCTGGTCTCGCCCATCGGCGGCGCCCAGATCGCGGACGGCTTGATGGAGGGCGACGCATCGCGACTTTGGCTGCTCGCCGCGATCTTCTCGGCATCACTGGCGCTGCTCAACCTGCTGCCGCTGCTGCCACTGGATGGCGGCCACGCGGCGCTGATCGTCGTGGAAAGCGCATGGGCGCGGATCCGCCGCAAGCGCGACCTGCGGCTCGATCCCAACAAGTTCACGCCCGTGGCCGTGGCGGTGGTCGCGGTGCTGGTGACCATCTCGGCTTCAGCGATGTATCTCGACATCCTGCACCCGCTCGGCGACGCCGTTCGCTGACCCGGTCAGTCCTCGCCCGCGTAGGTGCCGAACGACCAGAGGTTGCCCTCGGCGTCGACCACGGTGAACACCAGTCCCTCGGGGTCGTACTCGGGGGATTCAGGCTCGAGCATCACCTCGGCTCCAGCAGCCACGCAACGGTCATGGGTCCCCCGATGTCGATTCCGTCGCTCCGGCGGAGCGTAGGTGAACCGGTGCCGCGCGTGACCTCAGATCCCTGTGTGACCGAAACCACCGGCGCCGCGCTCGGTGTCGTCCAGCGACTCGACTTCCACGAACTCGGGGTGCTCGACCGCCTGGATGACCAGCTGTGCGATGCGGTCACCGCGCTGGATCTCGAAGTCCTCCGCGGGATCGGTGTTGATCAGCAGCACCTTCAGCTCGCCCCGGTAGTCGGAGTCGATCAGGCCGGGAGTGTTGAGACAGGTGACCCCGTGCTTCAGCGCCAACCCACTCCGGGGCTGCACGAAGCCCGCGTAGCCGCGCGGGATGGCGATCGACAGCCCTGTGGGCACGAGCACCCGGTGGCCGCCTGCGCGGATCGTGAGGGTCTCCGATGACCGCAGGTCGACCCCGGCGTCGCCCGGCTTTGCGTGCGCAGGCAGCTCCAGGTCGGGTTCGGAACGTGTGACGGGTATCTCCAACACGGCAGCGAGACTACCGGCGCCAGTGCCGTAGCCTTGGCAGATGCTCGCCTGGATGGATCTCGAGATGACCGGCCTGGATGCCAACCGGGACTCCATCGTCGAGATTGCCACCCTCATCACCGACGACGACCTCGAGATCATCGCCGAAGGCCCCGACCTCGTGATCCACCAACCAGAGGACGCGCTCGCCCGAATGGACGAGGTCGTGACCAAGATGCACACCTCGAGCGGGCTGCTCGACTCGATCCGTGCCTCGGAGATCACCCTCGAGGAGGCCGGCAAGGCCACGCTCGACTTCCTCACCGAACACATCTCCCAGCCCCGCACGGTGCCGCTGTGCGGCAACTCGATCGGCATGGATCGCCGCTTCCTCAGCGTGCACCTCAACGACATCGAGGAGTTCCTTCACTACCGCTCCATCGACGTTTCGACAATCAAGGAACTGGCCCGGCGTTGGTACCCCGAAGAAATGGGCGGGCTGGCCAAGGGACCGTCGGCTCACCGTGCGATGGACGACATCAAGGAGTCGGTGGCGGAGCTGAAGTACTGGCGCGAGAAGGTCTTCCGCGCGCCGGAGGCCGGCTGAGCCGGCCGGTTGGGGGGAATCGTGGAAAGACAGGAGCGCCTGGCTGCGTCCGATCAGGTGGACGAGATGGCACCCGACGTGCTGCGCATCCAGATCCCGATCATGCTGCCCGGCCTGGGCCACGTGAACTGCTACGTGCTGCCCGACGAAAGGGGCGTAACGCTCGTCGACCCGGGCCTGCCCGACCCGATGTCCAACGCCACCCTCGTGGAACGGTTGGGCTCGGTCGGCATCGCACCGGAGCGGGTGCACACGGTGCTGGTGACTCACTCGCATCCCGACCACTTCGGTGGGGCGGGACGACTGCGCGCCGAGCACCACTGCGATGTGGTGGCACATGACAGCTTCGCCACACCGTTCGACCCCCAGCCGGTCGACCTCGAACTGACCGAGATCCCGATCGCCACCGACGGGCCCGCCACCGAGGGGCTGGCCGACGCCGGAGCCGATGTCGAACTCCCCGACATGGACGGTCCGGTCAACCGCAGGTTTGCATCGGTGCTGTTCGGCACCGGCGACATCCCAGACTTTCCTGTGCGGGAGACCCCCTACGGCGAGGACGGATTCAGGCTGCCCGCAGAGGAGCTGGAGTTCATGCGCTCCTGGGACGACCTGTCCAAGAAGGGGCTGCTTCAGCTCGCGCCCACCACCAGGGTGTCCGACTGCGAATGGATGACCATAGGCGGGCGCGAATGGCAGGCGCTGCACACACCCGGCCACACCGGCGACCACCTCTGCCTGTGGGACCCGGCCAGTGGGTTGTTGCTCTCCGGTGACCATGTGCTGCCCACCATCACCCCGCACATCTCGGGGCTGACTCCCAGCGACGACGCCCTCAGCGACTTCTTCACCGCCCTCGGACGGGTGGCTGCGCTGCCGAATGTGACCACCGTGCTGCCCGCCCACGGACTTCCGTTCTCGGACCTCGCCGGTCGGGTGGCCGACATCATCGAACACCACGACGAGCGCCTCGAGCGACTCATTGCGATCGGCGACGGAATCGGCCTCGCCGGCGTGCGCCCGTACAGCCACGAGCTGTTCGAGGAGCGCAACTGGGGACCGATGGCCGAGTCGGAGACCTACGCCCACCTGGAGCACCTGCGGCTGCTCGGGAAGATGGACCGCAGCACCGATGCCGAAGGCCGGTTGGTCTACAGGCCACACACCGCCTGACATACGGATTCCACAGCATCCGCCGTTAATCACTTGACGCATCCATCAGGGTGCTGTTTCGTAGAGCCGATGTTCACGAGCCCCACCACCACCTCCGCCCGCACGTGGCGACACGTGGTGACTGGCGCGGCCAGCTACGCCTGCGAGACCGGCACGATGATGCACATCTCCATCGACCCGAAGTTCGCAAAGGCCCTGAATGGCCGGCCAACCCGACGGGGAGCTCTTCAGCACTGACACACAGTGCAGACAAAGTTCCGCAGAGCCGTCGGGTGACAAACCCGGCGGCTTCTTCGTTTTTCGCCCACGCCCGCCAAACACCCTCACAACCACATACCCACGAGAAGGACTGACCATGAGCACCATCGCACCCGCACAGCCGGGCACCGACCCCACAGCCGAACTCCCCACCGGCTGGGAGGACGCTGCGGCCTGCCGCGACCTTGCCACCGGTGCGTTCTTCTCCGACGACCTCGACGACGTCGCCCGGGCGAAGCTCGTGTGCCTGTCATGCGAGGTCCGCGCCACCTGCTTGGACGCCGCCGTCGGGCGGCGCGAACAGTACGGAGTGTGGGGTGGCCACCTGTTCGTCGCCGGCAAGATCGTGTTGTCGAAGCGGCGCAGGGGCCGGCCCCCGAAGGTCCCGAGACCCCAGGACACCCTGCCTGAGGTCGAGGTGCCGGCCCCGTACCGTCGGCTCGTGGCCGCTCCGGTGGCCTGAGCAGCCGGCCACTGATCTGGTCCCGACTGCCCGGCGGCCCCGCCCCTTTCCCCCGGGGGTGGGGCCGCCCAGAGGGCCGGCGGACAGCAACGACGGTGCCACCAGGCGCCTGCTCGACCTGACCGCTGGGGACCCCATGGGTACCGTGGAGGGCCTTGGGCCCTCCACGTACCCCCGATTCCGAAGAGCCCGGCTCGCGCCGCCCGAAGCTGGACCCGCTGTCCCTCGCCGCCCTCACCGCGGTGTCACTGGCCATCGCCATCTTCGCCACCCTCGTGATCCTCAAGGTGTTCGGATCCGAGGACGACAGCAACGCCGTCGACGTCACCGACGCCATAGAGTCCGACGAGGGGTCCAGTGGCAGCTTCGAGGTCGGCGAGCCCGCGCCGGATGTGACCTTCGAGATACTCGGCGGCGGAGAAGGGAGCATCGCCGACTACGGCGGCACACCCCTGGTGGTCAACTTCTGGTCATCCACGTGCGCTCCTTGCCTGGCCGAGATGCCCGACTTCGAGTCGGTCCATTCCGAGCTGGACGGCGCCGTGGCCTTTCTCGGCGTCGACGTCACCGACACCGAGCAGGCCGGGCTCGACATGGTCGAGCAGACCGGCGTGACCTACCCGAATGCACGCGATCCGCGTGCCGAGGTGCTGGGGGCCTTCGGTGGGATCAGCCTGCCCCGGACTGTGCTCGTGAGCGCTGACGGCATTGTGATCGACACCCACAACGGCCAGATGAGCGCAGAGGAACTGCGCGAAGCGCTCGAGGACGGCGGCCTCACGTGAACACCAGTGCGCTGACCCTTGCGTTCATCGCGGGCGCTGTCGCGACGGTCAACCCTTGCGGCTTCGCGCTGCTGCCGGCCTACCTGAGCTACTTCCTCGGGCTGGACACCGCGGGCGACGCCGGCAGCGGCGAACCCGGTGCCGAACGACCCAACCCCGTCACCAGGGCTCTGGCGGTGAGCGCGGCGGTGACGCTCGGCTTCGTCGTCGTGTTCGGCGTCATGGGAATCATCTGGTCCTCTGTGTCGAGCTGGCTCGGCGGTCGTCTGCCCTACTTCACGATGGCGATCGGAGTGGTGCTCGTGGGGCTCGGCATCGCGATGCTGCGCGGGTTCGAGCCGGTCATCAACCTCCCCAAGCTCCAGCTCTCGGAACGCCGCCGGCAGCTTTCCTCCATGTTCCTCTACGGCGTGTCGTACGCGATCGCGTCGCTGAGTTGCACGATCGGCGTGTTCATCGCCGTCACCTCCACCACCCTCACCGAGTCGAGCTTCCTCGGTGGGGTGAGCACGTTCGTCGCCTACGGGCTCGGAATGGGCGCCACGCTGGCCGTTCTCACGATCGCCGTGGCCCTTGCCAAGCAGGGGCTGGTGGCCAGGTTCCGCAAGCTTCTGCCCCACATGCACACGATCTCGGGAGTGCTGCTCATCCTCGCGGGCCTGTTCGTGGCCTACTACGCGTGGGTGGAGGTCCAGGAGCTCAACGGCACCGGATCCTCGGCAGTCGTCGACTGGGTGCGCGACATCCAAAGCGCCCTGCAGCGTTGGGCAGAAGACCTCGGCGCGGCCCGGCTGGCGCTGGCGGCACTGGTGATCATCGGCGGAGCGGTCGCCATCTCGGTCATCCTGCGCCGCCACCGAAGCCGGATAGCCGGGACGCAGGCGGACGAGACGGCCGGCACGGCTGGGACGCAGGCGGACGAGACGGCTGGCAGTGGTGAGAAGGCGGGCGCGGAGCACCCGTAGAATCCCGGCGTGACCACCACTGACCTTCCCGCCGAACTGACCGACTCGCTCCCACTCGACGACTACCTCAGCGCCGTGCAGAGCGCGCTCGACCCCTTCGGCTTCACCCCTGATGCCACGCTCGCCGCTGTGTCGATCTGCCGCGACGAACTCACGCAGCACCTCTCGGGAGCCGTGGCCCGACGTTGGGGAGCACCCTTCTCGCTCGGCGGGCTCGGCGGCATCCCCACCCTCGGCCGCACCGGGTGGGGCGCCTGCCTCGCACACGTGCCCACCGAGGTCGACCGAGGGAAGCTGCTGGTGATCTGCCTGGCTCACATCGGCGTGGAGCCCGAGGCCGGCCTGTTCGTCAGGCCGGGCCAGCGCCGGGCTAGCGCCACGTGCGGCGCGGCCGCTGCCCTGCTGGCCGGCTGGGCCGATGCGGGGGCGCAGCCTGCGGCACATGAGGACAACGAGGCCGCGATGCTGCGCTCGCTGGTCGAGCAAGGAGCCGACGAAGCGCCAGGGAGCATCGTGGAACTCACCATGGCCATTGCCGCGGCCGCTCTCACCGAGGCCCGGCGCCAGGTCGAGGCCGCTTCCCCGTGGGACTCCATGGACGTGGCCCTGCTCGGCGGGGTGCAGGTGCACGCACCAGGAGGCGACCTGGTCCTGCCCGTGGGCGGTCAGTACCGCACGGGCCCCGACGAGGTGGCGGAACTCGAGATCGGCTGACTACGGAGCGAGGCGCTCGATGACCCACGGGGCATCGGGCGCGTCGCGGTGGTAACGGATCCGGTCGTGCAGGCGGCTGGGGCGGCCCTGCCAGAACTCGACGATCGTCGGCACCACCGCGTAGCCGCCCCAGAAGTCGGGCCTGGGGATCGGGCCGTCTCCGAAGCGGGCGACCTGGTCGAGCATCGCGGCATCCAGCGCGTCACGCGATGCGAGCACCTCGGACTGCGCGCTCGCCCAGGCGGCGATGCGACTGTCGCGGGGCCGGCTGTCGAAGTACTCGTCGCTAGTGGCATCACTCAGCTTCACTGCAGTTCCGTCAACGCGCAGCTGTCGGTGAACCGGAAGCCAGCTGAACAGCAGGCTGACCCTCGGGTTCGCCTCGATGTCGAGGCCCTTGCGGCTCGAGCGGTTGGTGAAGAACTGGAGTCGGCCGTTCTCGACGCCGCGCAGGAGCACATTGCGCGAGGACGGCCGGCCCTCTGCATCCACAGTTGCGAGCACCATCGCGTTGAAGTCATGAACGTCGCTGCTCGCAGCATGGTGGAGCCAGTCACCGAGGGCCACGATCGGATCACTGTCGAGCTCTCCGTCCGCGAGCGTGCCCCACTCGTAGTCAAACCGCTCGTTGAGGTCCGGGTATGACTCTGCCACGCCCCCAAGTCAACCACGCGCCGTAGGCTCATCCGGTGCTCGACCAGTGGGATCCCCGACAAGCCGCAGTCGTCTCGCTCGGTGCCGTCGTCGGGGCAGTCATCCGTTGGGCGGCCATACGTCTGTTCGGCGACTCAGCCATCGACGAGGTACTGCTGGCCGTCAACGTCGCCGGGTGCCTCCTGCTCGGGTTGGTGTCGCAACTGCCGCCACGGTTGGGCCCGGTCCAACACATGTTGGGTGCCGGCCTCGCCGGCACGCTCACGACCTGGTCGAGCCTTGCCCTGCAGAGCGCGACCGACATCCGTGCGGGAGCCTGGCTGGCCGCCGGTGCGTGGCTGGCAGCCAACCTGTTGATCGGTGTGGGCGCAGCACTCGCGGGACGTTCACTGGGCGTTCAGCGCTGGGGATCGACGCCGTGATCGCGGCAGCGGGCTTCGTGGTCGCCGCTGGTGCCTTCGCCCTCCTGCGCAGCTCGGTGATCTCCTGGCTCAACCAACCCGACTGGCCATGGGGCACCCTCGCGGTCAACACCGTCGGATCGCTGGCAGCAGGCGTCGTGGTGGCACAGGCACCGCAGTCCTGGTCGACCATCGTCGGCATCGCGGCGCTCGGGGCCCTGACCACGTTCTCGACATTCGCGGTCGAGGTGGTCGCCCTCGCAGGGAAGTCGCCCCTGCGCTGCGGCGCCTACGTCGCTGCAACCACGATCGGCGCAGTCGGCGCCGCGGTCGCGGGACTGGGCACCTGAAGCGACCGCCTCAGCGGGGGTCAGCCGATCGCTTCGGCTCCACGCATGTAGGGCCGCAGCGGATCCGGAATCTCCACGGTGCCGTCGGGTCGCCGCCACGTCTCCACGATCGCAGCCCACACGCGCGGCACCGCAAGGGCTGACCCGTTGAGCGTGTGCATGACCTCCGTGCCCTTGCCACCATCAGGGCGGTAGCGCAGGTTGGCGCGCCGCGCCTGGTAGTCACCGAACCATGACACCGACGACACCTCGAGCCAGTTGTCGACACCCGGCGCATAGACCTCGATGTCGAACGTGCGCCGCGCCGATGCTCCGATGTCACCCGCACACAGGTCCAGGATCCGGTAGGCCAGGCCCAGATCTGCAATCAGCGACTCGGCACGCTGGAGGATCTCGGCATGCAGGTCCTCGGCCTGGTCGGGCGTGCAGTAGGCCAGGAGCTCGACCTTGTCGAACTCGTGAACCCGCAGCAGCCCCCGCGTGTCCTTGCCGGCCGAACCGGCCTCGCGGCGGAAGCACGACGTGTGCGCGCACATGCGCAGCGGCAGCTCGGCTTCCTCGGCAATCTCGTCGCGGCCCAACGAGGTGAGTGGCACCTCCGCGGTGGGGATGGCCCACAGGTCGTCACGCTCGATGTGGTACGCCTCGTCGACGAACTTCGGCAAGTGGCCGGTGGCCACCATCGTGTCGGTGCGCACGAGGGTGGGCGGCCTGATCTCCTCGTAGAGATCCACGTTGCGGTCAAGGGCCAGCTGGCACAGGGCCCGCACCAGGGCGGCACCCTGACCGCGGTACATGACGAACATCGACCCGGACAGCTTCACCGCCCGCTCCACATCGAGGATGCCGAGCTGCTCGGCGACCTCCCAATGGGGAACCCGCTGGTGCTCCGCGTAGGAGTCGGGCAGGTACTGCTCGACCCGCGTCACGACGTTGTCGGCTTCCGAGTCCCCGTCGGGGCAGTCGGGCGCGGGCTCGTTGGGAATCCGGAGCATGATCGCGCGGAGTTCCGACTCGAGCTCCGCCGCGCGGGCGTCGAATTCCTTCTCCTCCTGGCCGAGTGCCTTCGAGGCTTCCTGGAGCTCCTTGGCCTCGTCCTGGCGCTTGTCACGGAACAGTTGGCCGACCTCGTTGGAAATCGCTCGCACCTCGGCACGCAAGGAATCGCGCCGGGTGGTCAGCTCCCTGATCTCCGAGTCCAGCTCGGCAGCCCGGTCGACCGGGGACGTGTCGTCACCACGGCGGGCCACCGCGGCCCGCACGGCGTCGACATCGGCGCGGATCGTTCGCACATCGAGCATGGCGCCACGGTAGCGATCGCGTGCCGCGCCGGCGCCATCCATTCGCCCGGTCGGTTGGTCGATGCGAGCGGGCCTCCGGGTATCTTCTCTGCGTGGATCCGAGCACCCCAGCCGTCGCAGTCGACGGACTCGTAATCGAACGGGGGTCGGTCACGGCGGTGGACGGGATCTCCTTCACCGCGGCTCGTGGTGAGACCACCGTGCTGCTCGGGCCCAACGGGGCCGGCAAGACCAGCACCATCGAGCACCTCGAGGGCTACCTCGCGCGCCAGGGGGGCACGGCGACGGTCCTGGGGTTCGACCCAGCCCGCGATCAGCGACGGCTGGCAGACCGGGTCGGGCTCATGCTCCAAGACGGCGGCATCCAGACCGCCATCCGACCACATGAGGTGCTGGCCCAGTACGCGTCGTTCTTCGCGGACCCGGTCGCACCCGGCGAGCTGCTCGACATGGTCGGGCTGACAGAGCGTGCCCGCACGCCGTACCGGCGGCTGTCCGGCGGCGAGCAGCAACGCCTGTCGCTGGCGCTCGCCCTGGTGGGCAGACCCGAGTTGTTGTTCCTCGACGAGCCCACCGCCGGCGTCGACCTGCAGGGTCGCGACCTGATCCGGGGGCTGATCCACGACCTTTGCGGTGCCGGCACCACCATCGTGCTGAGCACCCACGACCTGGCCGAGGCGGAACAACTCGCTGACCGGGTCCTGATCATCGACCATGGTCGCCTGGTCGCCAACGGCACACCCTCGGAGCTGATGGGTGCCGCCACCGGCGAGGACCTGCTTTTCGGGGCGGCGCGTGGTCTCGACACCGCCTCAATGAGTGACGCCGTCGGCGCCGCCGTCACCGAGGTCGCGCCAGGCGAGTACCGGGTGCAAGCGGTGCCGAGCCCCGAGGTCGTGGCCGCGGTCACCAACTGGCTCGCCGAACAGGACCAGCCCCTCGCCGACCTGCGCGCGGGTCGGCAACGCCTGGAGGACGTGTTCCGCAGGCTTACCGAACGCCCGGACGTCAGGGGCACCGGTCGTGTACGGGGGAAGCGACGGTGAAGGCGTTCGCAGGCCAGCTCCGCACCGAGTTGGCGCTCTCGTCGCGACAGGGTGAGCAGCTGCTCGTCAGCCTCGGCATCCCACTGCTGGTGCTCCTGTTCTTCTCGAGCGTCGACGTGCTACCCACGGGAACCGACGAGCCGGTCGACTACCTGGCTCCTGCGGTGCTGGCATTGGCGGTCATGTCGACCGCCATGGTGTCTCTGGGGATCGGCACCGGCTTCGAGCGGCAGTACGGCGTGCTGAAGCGCCTCGGCGCCTCGCCGCTGGGTCGTGGCCGGTGGGTGGCCGCCAAGATCGCGAGTGTGCTCGTCACCGAGGTGATCCAGTGGGTGGTCCTCATCGCCGTCGCGGTGCTCATCGGCTGGTCGCCACCCGGGAGTGGATGGCTGCCTGCAGTCGCCGGGGCCCTGCTGGGTACGGCCGCGTTCGGTGGCCTCGGGCTGCTCATGGCCGGCACACTGCCCGGCCTGGCCACCCTGGCCGGGGCCAACGGGCTCTACCTGGTGCTGCTGCTCACGGGCGGAATGGTGGTGCCCCTCGATGAACTGCCGTCAGGGGTGGCGGCCGTGGCGCGCTTGTTCCCGGCGGCCCCACTGACCGAGGTGATCACCGGCTCACTCATCGAGGGTGCATCGGTGGCCACGTGGGCGTGGCCCACGCTTGCTCTCTGGGCAGTCGCCGCGCCGGTCGCGGCGGCGAGCCTCTTTCGCTGGGAAGCCTGACCGGCCGGCGCTCAGCTGCCCTCGGCGACCGTGGTGGTCGTGATCGCGGGCGGCGGATCGTCGAACCACGGGTTGCCATTGTCGGTCCAGATGTTCATCACCGTGAGGGCGACCGTGTAGACGGCCACAGCGATGATCAAACCGAACACGAAAGTGCGACGCAGCAGAGCCGCGTCGAACTTCAGGTGCATGAAGTAGCCGGCGATCAGCAAGAACTTCACGAGCATGAGGATCAGGAGCACCGCCACGCCGAAGCGGCGCACGCTGTCGCCCTCGCCGAACCAGCTTTCCCAGAAGTACGTGGAGACCTCGAGGGCCGTGATTGCGAACAGCACCCAGAAGATGCCGAAGTACTGGCCGTCCGTCGGGCCATGGGTGTGGCCCTCGTCGAGGTGGCCCATGTGGCGGTCGTCTTCGACGCCTGTGTCTGTGGTATCTGTGCTCACAGGGTGCTCCTCAGGGAATCAGGTACACGATCGTGAAGATCACGACCCAGACGATATCGACGAAGTGCCAGTACAGGCCCAGAACCTCGACGGCTTCGGCCTGCATCTTCTGTCTGAAGCTCATGCCGATCATCGACACCAACATGAGGATGCCGATCAGGACGTGCACGCCGTGGAACCCGGTCAGCGTGAAGAAGGCCGACGACGACACGTTGGTGGTGAAGCCGAGGCCTTCCCTCACGAACACGGTGAACTCGTAGATCTGCCCACCCAGGAACAGCGAGCCGAGCAGCGCCGTTGCCCCGAGCCACAGCCTCATGCGGGTGTGGTCACCGCGCATCGTGGAGGTGACCGAGAGCACCATCGTGAGCGATGACATCAACAGGATGAACGACGTCATCGACGTGAACGGGATGTCGAAAAGCTCCGAGATCCGCGTCGAGCTGCCGGACAAGCCGGGGATCTCCCCGGCACGGTTCTTGTAGATCAGGTAGGTGGAGATGAGCCCGCCGAACAGGAGGGCGTCCGACGACAGGTAGACCCACATCGCCAGCTTCGGGTTGGAGATGCCGGTCGACGTGGCGTGGGAGTCGTCGGGGAACTCGACGTCCTCGACAGGCTCGAGTGCTACTTCGGGCACGTCAGCCAACGGGGGCCTCCTCGGTCTCGGGCGCCGCGGCTTCCTCGGCGGCATCACCGGCCTCCGCGTCGCCCTCGACGAGCTCGCCGGCCGAGCCGGCGTCGCGGTCGGGCTCGGGCTCGTCGTGGTGCTCGTGGCCACCGTGCGGGTCATCCGCAGGCTCCAGCACCCATCCGAAGATGCCCAGGATCAACAGGAGTGCGCCCGGCACGCACCACCAGAGGTTGAAGATGAGTCCGTAGCCCACCAGCGGCAGGCCCACGGACATGACCAGGGGCCAGTACGACGGCGACGGCAGGTGGACACCCGTGGCGCCCGGCTTCTGAACGACGTCTTCGGTCTTGGCGATGCGTACGAGGCGGCCGTCTTCGTCGTGGCCGTACTTGCGGTGCCAGAACTCGTCGAACTCCTCGACGACGATCAGTTCGTCAAAGTTGTACTCGGGCGTGGGTGACGGGATCATCCACTCCAGCGACCTGGCATCCCACGGGTCCGGGCCCGGGTCGACGGCGTCGGCCTTGTGGGCGCGGTAGCTGTGGATCACGTTCCAGATGAAGATCAGGATCGAAACGGTGAGGATTCCCACACCGACGGTGGCGACCAGGTTCCAGATGTCGAAGCCCTGGTTGTCGGTGTAGGTGAACGTACGGCGCATCATTCCCTGCAAACCGAGCATGTGCATCGGAGCGAAGGTCACGTTGAAGCCGATCAGCATGAGCCAGAAGTGCCACTTGCCGATCTTCTCGTTGAGGAACATTCCGAACATCTTCGGGTACCAGAAGTAGATGCCGGAGAAGAGCCCGAGAAGCGCACCACCGAACAGCACGTAGTGGAAGTGCGCCACGATGAAGTAGGTGTCGTGCTGCTGGGTGTCAGCAGGCGCCACCGCGTGTGCCACGCCGGAGAGACCACCGATGGTGAACATCGCTACCACCGCAACCGAAAACAGCATCGCCACGGTGAACTTCAGCCGGCCGCCGTACATCGTTGCGCACCAGTTGAGGATCTTCACGCCCGTGGGCACTGCGATGAACATCGTGGCCAGCGAGAAGGCGAGCACCGAAATCGGTCCCATACCGGAAGCGAACATGTGGTGCGCCCAAACACCCCAGCCCATGAAGCCGATGGCGATGCCGGAACCCACCATGAACGGGTAGCCGAAGATTGGCTTGCGGGAGAACACCGGTAGGACCTCGGAAACTATGCCGAAGCTGGGCAGGATCATGATGTAGACCTCCGGGTGACCGAAGATCCAGAACAGGTGCTCCCAGAGCAACGGATCACCGCCCTTGGATGCGTCGAAGAACGATGCACCGAATAGGCGGTCGAACATCAGCAGGAACAGCGCCACTGTGATGACCGGCAGCGCGAACACCAACAGGACCTGCACGATGAAGGTCATCCAGGTGAACACCGGCATCTTCATCAGTGTCATGCCGGGGGTGCGCATGTTGAGCACGGTCACGGTCAGGTTGACCGCAGACACGGTGGAGCCAATGCCCATGATCAGCAGGCCGACCGCATAGAAGTCCATGCCGTGGCCAGGTGTGAACGCCACGCCCGAGTTGGGGGCGTAACCGAACCAACCGCCGTCCGCACCACCGCCGAACAGCCATGAGGTGTTGAAGAAGATCGCACCCAGTAGCCACACCCACAGCGAGAGCGCATTCATGCGGGGGAATGCGACGTCACGTGCACCGATCTGCAGTGGCAGCAGGTAGTTGGCAAATGCTGCGGCGAGCGGCATGACCACGAGGAACACCATCGTGAGGCCGTGCATCGTGAAGACCTGGTTGTAGAGGTCGGCAGAGAGCAGGTCGTTGCCCGGCACCGCCAGCTGGAGGCGGATCAGGATCGCCTCGAAGCCACCCACGAGGAAGAAGAACAGCGCCGCGACGCCGTACATGATGCCGATCTTCTTGTGGTCGACGGTGGTGAACCAAGACTTCCACCCGGAGGTGGCGGTGGGCCGTGCGAACAAGCCCAGTGGGTTGCCACTCGGCTGGTCGGCCCCGGGGGGCAGTGCCAGCGGTGAACGCTGTGAGATCGTGCTCATCTGTGCGGGATCCTTTGCCTGACAGGTTCTGGCGTGGGGCTTACTTGAGGGTCACGAGGAAGGCGACAAGCTTGTCGATCTGGTCCTCGGAAAGACCGAGATTGGGCATGCCCTGGCCGTTGTCCGGGTCCATCGGCTTGATGTCCTCCGGGTTGCGCAGCCAGCGCTTCAGGTTGTTTGTATTGGGCTCTCTCTCCGGCACAGCCGCGACGTCCGAAGGGTCGGTGGAGGTCTCGTCTGCTGCCAACCCGCCCTCGTAGAGCGGGAGCAGACTGCCGGCAAACGTGTCGCGCATCATCAGGTGCGTGAGGTTGGGGGCGTTCTGTGCGGTGAGTCCGGTGCCGACAGTCGCGCCGTAGTCGGGGTCAGGAGTCTTGGAGTACTCCAGCGGTGCCGTGTCGCCAGGGGCGACACCATCGATCTGGTGGCACCCCGTGCACTGCTGCACGAAGAGTTCCTGGCCTTCGAGCGCATCGGTATCGTCCGCGGCGGGCTGGTCGGGCACGTCCAGCATGACGCCCTTCCACTCCTCCCACTCGTCCTCGGGGAGCACCTTCACCTGCATGCGCATCACTCCGTGCGACAGGCCACAGAACTCGGTGCACTGCCCCGAGTAGATCCCGGGTTGGTCGGCCTGGAGCACGAGGGGCTGGGTGCGGCCCGGCACGGCATCTTTCTTGCCGTTGAGCGCCGGGATCCAGAACGAGTGGATCACGTCGCGGGACTGGATCGACAGCTCCACGTCGCGTCCCTCGGGCATCACCAACTGCGTGGCTGTGATTACATCGACTACTCCATCGGAGTCGAAGTCGTAGCGGAACTCCCACCACCATTGCTGGCCGACAACCGTGACGTCGAGGGCGTCGTCGTTGACGTTGTCCATCCGCAGGATCGTGTTGGCGTTGAACACCGCGAGGACTGCGAGGATGAGCGCCGGCACGATGGTCCAGCCGATCTCGAGGCCGGTGTTGCCGTGCACCTGCACCGGCTCGTCGACGCCCTCGACGTCGCCGTCGGTGCGGCGGAACCGGTTGACCATCCACAGGATGCCGACCTCGACGATCACGAAGATCACGCCCGCGATCACGAACACCTTGAGCACCAGGTCGTAGATGTCCTCGGCCTTGCGGCCCTGCGGGTTGAGGGTGTTCAGCGGGAAGGTGACCAGACTGGTCGCCCCGCGCAGGAGCAGCCATGTTCCGACCAGACAAGCCACTACCCCCAGTACGAGGGCGATCGCTGCGTTGCGCTTGTTACGCATTCCCACCTCTTTCGAGGACCACGAGGGCTCCCTCGTGATGCTCTTCGATTTCACGTTCGCCGCTGATGTGTCCGGCGATGCCTGCTCCGACGATGACCAGCACACCGACCAGGGTCACGACACCGACGACCCTGCCCCGCAGGTCGGGGCGGCGCGCCAGCAGGTTGGCGACGCCGAACACCACGGCTGCGAGCACGATGATCACATAGACGGCAGCTGACTTCGGAACCGCGAGGAGCACTCTCGACACGGCCACGGCGATGACCGCGATCACCAGCACGGCGGCGATGGGGATCTCCATCGGCGCCAGCAGCTGCGTGCGGTATCCGGCGTTGGCGGCCGAGTCGCCGCTTGCCCGCTCGGACCAGGCCCGCACGGTCCACTCGAGGGCTCCAGCGGCCACGAGCACCACGCCGGCCCAGAACAGGAAGGTGGAGAGTGCGAGTCCCACGATTCCGACGCCGATGCCAAGTGCAACGGTGAGCGGCCAGATGCTCAGACCCATGGGCGGGGTGGGAGCCGGAAGGTCGGCGACCTCGACTCCCTCGACCTCGGCAAGGGCCTCGGCGTCGCCATCGCGGAATGCGGTGTGGAAGCCACCGAGTACGAGCATCACGGCGGAGAACGACATCAGCACCGTGTAGCCGACGTGTTCACCGACCCAGCCCTTCCAGCCGAAGCTGAGGGGACCGATGATCGAATCGACGATGCCGCCGTCGCTGAACACCTGTGTGACGCCGCCCTGGTCGGAGGCGCCCGTGAGGAAGCCATAGACCAGCGCGGAGAGATACCCCACGGCTGCGGCTGTGTAGAAGAACTTGGAACCTCGGGTGATCATCTGAAGCTCACTTCATGATGTAGACGGCGACCCACACGACCGCGTAGACCGCGACCATGGCGTCCCAGAAGACCGCTGCAGCAGCGATGCCGTCGGGGTTGCGGCTCGAGTACTGGCCCCCGAGCGCCCGGAAGGAGACGAATACGACGAACACCATCGCGATCACCGCCATGGCGAGCTGGCCGCCGGTCACCGCATAGAACAGGGTGCCCTCGGCCTGATCGGCGGTTACACCGGCCAAGCTGAACAGGAAGACCGTCTGGTTGATGAACGCAGCTCCGAGCACGAGCGTTGCAGCGAGGGCCACGAGCGTGCTGGTGCGGTCATCGTTGTTGATCGAGTAGACCGCCCACTGGATGGTGATGACCGACAGGGCGAGGCCGAACAACTGCATGTTGGGCTGGGTGAGCGGCAGCTCGTTCTGGGAGAGCCAATCGGCTCCGCCCGCGTTGCGGGCACTCAGGTAGGCGCCAACGAGGGTGAGCATCAGCATCACGACGCCGGAGGTGGCGAACGCGGTGCCGAAGAGAAGCTCGCGGCGGCGGCCTCTGGGTGGGGCCGGCAGGGCGAGGGCGGCCTCTGACATCAGGCGTCCTCCTCGGACTCGTGGAACGGGTATGGGGAGTCGATGACGGGCAGCTCAGCGGTGCGGGCCCCGGCGATGGCAGGTGAAGGCACCTGCCACTCGAGGGTGAGGCCGACCACCGGCTCATCGTCACCGTCGCCGACTGACTCCTCGCGGGAGGCTCCGAGGTAGGCGAACAGCGATGCGACCACACCGGCCAGAGCGATGACCGCGCCTGCCGCCTCGAACCCGCCGAAGATCGCATCGGCGGTGTCCTTGCCGCCGGCCTGCACCAGCACCTCGATCAGTAGCGTGAGCCCGACGATGCCGCCGCCCACGTCGACCGCACCGATGGAGGCCGCAGCCATCTGGTCGTTGACCTGGGTGCCCCAGACCTGCGGGGACCAGTGCGCCAGGGCCGCGAGGCCGCCCGCCAGCGCGGCGGTGAACACCAGGATTGTCTGGGCGGTGCCGAGCTGCAGGGGCCCGAAGTCGAAGAGGTTGCCCGAACCTGCGGTGTCGAGCGCCATGAGCAGCCCCACGAGTCCGGCCAGCAGGAGGTTGACCAGCGCCAGCAGGGAGCCGACGACGGCAGCGGTGATCCTCACCGGACCGTGGCGCATCGACTCCGCCAGCCCGCCGAGCAGGCCGAGCAGCGGAACCATGATCGCCAGCGCCCACAGCGCCCACAGCAGCGTGTCGACCGACTCCGGGCTCTGGGCCCATGCACCGAAGGAGAACACGCCATAGAAGGCGATGAGCGCCTGGAAAGTGCCGTAGTTGCGCAGCGGGCGACCGGTGGCGGCGCTGATGGCATCGCCGGCGAGGCCGAGTACCGGGATGGCGAGCATGTAGGCAGCCGGACCCCGAAGCAGCCATCCGAGACCAACCGCGAAGTTGTCGAGCAGCGCCGGTGCGGAATCCGCACCCAGGTGGCCGATGACCGACCAGGCGATCGCCGAGCCGAACGACAGTATCCACACCGCCGAGGCGACCAGCATCGACCAGGCGAACAGCGGCGTGCGGGCCAGGGTGAGGCCTGCCGGGCGGTGGGTCACGACCGTGGTTGCGATGCAGACCGATGCGAGGGCAAGCGAGACGACGATGGCTCCGAAGGACGCGTTGCCGAGCACGCTGGCATCGAAGTCATTGCCGCCGATGCCGCCGTCGAGGGCCATGGAGGTGATGAACACTGCAGCCGAGATCAGCCAGGTCCACATTGCCAGCGCCGCGGCTCGGGGGAAGGCGATGGTGGGTGAGCCGACCTGCAGGGGAACGATGATCGTGGCGATGCCGACCAGCAGTGGAACGACCCCCAGGAACACCAACGCCACCAGCGAGCTGTTGTTGACCAACGCCCAGACGCTGCCGAGGATGCCGTTGTCGGTGGCGCCGTCGAGTCCGATGAGCACCCGTGCGATGAGCCCGGCGACGACCAGCAGCAGCGAGAACCCTACGTACAGGCGACCGATCGTTGTGTGGTCGGCAGTTCCGATCAGGCTCTCCAGCTCACCCGGCCTTCTGCCGGTGGGGGACGATTCGCTTGCGCCCTCGGTCTGGGGCGCCTCAGGGGGTTTCGTCTCGGTGATTGCCATTCCTCAAGACCTCGTTCGGCCCGGCCGAGGAGTGGGCCGGTGCGTGCGGGGCGACACTACCGCGGCGCCGCGCAACCTTGGAAAAACGTCAGGAACCGTGTGGAACCGGACCCGCTCCACGATCGCTGCTACCACCCGTACCGAACCAGGACGTCCACGGCCATGAGGCCGAACAGGAGGGTGATGTATGTGATCGAGAACGTGAACAGCCTAACTGCGTCCTGGGGTTGCAATGAGCGACGCACCGCCCATGTGAGTTGCAGGAAGGCCGCTCCCAGCACCGCCGCGGAGACCCAGTAGATGAGGCCCATCGAGGCCGTCCAGCCGAACAGGAGCGAGGTGGCCACCACGACCACCGTGTAGGCCAGCATCTGGTTGGTGGTGTGCTCGAGGGAACGAACCGAGGGCATCATCGGCACGTCGGCCGCCGAGTAGTCGTCGGAGTACTTGATCGCCAGTGCCCAGAAGTGCGGCGGTGTCCAGAAGAACACGACCCCGAACAGCACCAGCGCCGACACCGACACGGTGTTGGTCACCGAGGACCAACCGATGAGCACGGGCACGGCGCCTGCCGCTCCCCCGATCACGATGTTCTGGGTGGAGGTTCGCTTCAGCCAGAGGGTGTAGATGAACACGTAGAAGAGGCAGGCGGCGAGGGCCAGCACCGCAGAGAGCAGATTCACGAACGCCCACAACCACACGAAGGCAACTGCCTCGAGCGTGATGGCGAACACGAGGGCGGCCGACGGGGTCATCTCGCCGGTGACCAGCGGACGGTTGCGCGTGCGTTGCATCACTGCGTCTATGTCGCGGTCGACGTACATGTTGATCGCGTTGGCACCACCGGCGCTCAGCGAGCCACCGACAACCGTGGCCACGATCAACCAGACCGACGGGAAGCCCTGTTCGGCCACGACCATCACCGGGACGGTTGTGACGAGCAGCAGTTCGATGATCCGCGGCTTGGTCAGCGCGATGTACGCACCGACCTTGGCGCCGATCGACTGCCGTGCGGGAAGTGCCGGGGCGACCATGACGGCCACAAAAGTAGGAGGTTGCCGCGCACAGCGCCAGCACAGGGAGGGCTCAGCCGACAGGACCTGCGTCACACGGGCGCGTATGGCCCTGCGGCAACGGCCGGCCGTACGCTTCAGGCGTGTCGCCCGACGCCCCCACACCCCGGCGAACCCTGAGCCTGGCCGCCTACAGGCGCGTGGCCGTGGTCGCATTGCTGTTGCTGTGCGCGATCGTGGTCAGCGGCGCAGCGGTGCGCCTGACGGGCTCGGGGATGGGCTGCTCTGAATGGCCCAACTGCGAGCCGGGCCAGTTCATCGAGATCTCGACGCCCAACCAGGCGGTCGAGCAGATCAACCGACTGTTCACCGGCCTCGTGTCCATCGGCGTGGCCGCGGCGGTGCTCGGGTCCTACATGCTGGCTCCCCGACGCCGCGACCTCGTCTGGCTGTCATGGGGCCTTGTCGCCGGCGTGGTCGCCCAGATCGTGCTCGGTGGCGTGACCGTGCTGACACACCTGCACCCGGTGTCGGTGGCGGGCCACTTCCTGTTGTCGATGATCCTCGTGGTCGACGCCACCGTGCTGGTGTGGCGCGCGGGCGCGACCGACGACGGCCGTGCGACAGCACTGGTGAAGCCCGCCGAGGTACGGCTCAGCTGGTTTGCGATGGCGGCTGGCGCACTCGTGCTCGCGGTCACGGGGCCTCTGGTGACCGGCTCCGGCCCCCATGCCGGAGACGGCTCTGCACGGCGGTTCTCGGTGGCCATCCCCGACGCGGCACGCATCCACAGCCTGAGTGCCTGGCTGTTCTGCCTGCTCGTGGTGGTGCTGCTGGTGGGGCTGTACCGCAACGGCGCGCCTGCTGCGGTACAGCGGCGGGGGCGGGTGCTGCTCGGCGTGATCGTGGCCCAGGGGGCCATCGGCTACACACAGTACGAACTCGGCATCCCGGCCTGGTTGGTGCTCGCCCACATTGTCGGCGCCACATGCATCGCCATCTCGGCCACCTGGTTCCAGCTGGGGCTGTGGCGGATCACCCCGGCGTCCGAGCGCACTCCCGCAGGTAGTCTCGAAGTGTGAGCACGACCGCCCCGCAGGAGGTCCGCGAGCCCGACCTGGGCATGGCCGAACAGGTGGCCACCCCCTGGGTCGTGCTCGTGTGGAACGACCCGATCAACCTGATGAGCTACGTGGAGTTCGTCTTCCGCAAGCTCTTCGGGTACTCCGAGTCCAAGGCCCACAAGCTGATGCTGCAGGTGCACAACGAGGGCAAGGCTGTCGTCTCGTCGGGTTCGCGCAGCGAAGCGGAGCGCGATGTGTTCCGCCTCCACGAACACGGCCTGTGGGCCACGATGCAGCAGGACTGATGCCTCCCCAGCCCATTCGCCGCGAGCCGTCAGGTGACTTCTCCATCGAGCTCGACCCGTCGGTGCTCGACATGCTCGAGCACATGTGCGCTGAGCTCGAGGCACTCCTCGAGAGCGACAGCCCGCTGCTCACAAGACTGTTCCCTCCCCCCTACGGGGACGATGAGGAGCGCAACGAGGGTTACGCGGCGTTGGCGACTCCCGAATTGATGGACAACCGCACCGCTGCCATCGCCACTCTGCGAGAGACACTCCGGGCGACGAGCCTCACCGCCGAGGAGCTCATGGCCTGGATGCGCTCGATCAACGACATGCGCCTGGTTCTCGGCACGCTGCTCGGAATCGACAACGACCACGCGATGCCTGACATCGCCGAGGACATGGCAGACACCTACGCCGTGTACGAGTACCTCGGCTACCTCCTCGAGGTGATCGTGGTGCCCCTCAACTCGACCATCGAGGACCTACCCGGCGACGACGTCGGGGGCTCGGCCAACTGAGCTCCGGGCCCCTTGTTGTCCTTTGGAAGGCCGCCGGTGTGCTGCTATGTTGACTCGGCTCCCATTGGGTGCGAGCCCCCATCGTCCAGCGGCCCAGGACGCCGCCCTTTCAAGGCGGTAACACGGGTTCGAATCCCGTTGGGGGTGCGTCCACCCTTTGGTGGCACGGATTGGTCCCGTGGTGCAGCTTGGAGTGCACGCCGCCCTGTCAAGGCGGAGGTCGCGAGTTCAAATCTCGTCGGGACCGCAACCGAACCTAGGGTTCGGACAACACGGTCGGGTAGCTCAGTTGGCAGAGCGACCGCCTGAAAAGCGGTAGGTCACCGGATCGACGCCGGTCCCGACCACATCGACGAAGCCCCCGCCCCGGCGGGGGCTTCGCTCGCGTGCTGACCGCCGGCGTCGAGCGCACCGACAGCCGCCGACACGCGGCGCTAGCTTCTCTGGCGTGTCACGGATGCTGCTCGACGACCTCGATCGCCTCCACGGGGCGGAACTCGTTCTTCGCCGCGAAGTCGCCACCCAAACCGCCTCGACGCCTGCGGGCCGCTCCGTTCGCAGCAGCTGAAGACTGCGGGATGCAGCCCTCAGAGGCACCGCCCCGCCCACTGCCCCTGCGGGTGGTCGCAGTCACCTGCGGCGTGGGGGCCCTCCTGCTGGGCGTGCTCGCCCTCAGATCCCTCGGCGACGACGGGACCGGGTCTTCCACGGCCGCTGCGGCTGCCGACGAGGCCGCCAGCACGACGCAACCGCCGGACTGCTACAGCGCCCTTGTGCACTTCTCGGGAGACGAGGAGACGGCGCGGGCGATCGTGTGGCGGGAGTCGCGCAACCAGCCCGATGCACAGAATGCCCGCAGCAGCGCCGCTGGTTGCTTCCAGATCGTGAGGGTGCACGACTGGCGATTCGACGCTGTGGGCTGCTCCTGGCAGCAGCGGTACGAGGCTGTGTGCAACACCAAGGCCGCGGACCACCTCTACCGCGCCGAGAGTTGGGAACCCTGGGACACCTGACGGCCGCGGCCGTGTGCGCTGCCTTGGCCGCTGTGCCGGTGGGTCAACTGTGGCGGCACACTCCATCCGCCTCGGCCGCCGCCGCGCATGCCTCGGCAACTGCCGGCGCCACGCCCTGGTGGAACACCGACGGAATGATGTAGTCCGACGCCAGTTCCTCCGCGGAGATCACCGAGGCGATCGCCCGGGCTGCGGCCACCTTCATGTTCTCCGTGATGCGGGTGGCTCCGGCATCAAGGGCACCCCGGAACACACCGGGAAAGGCCAGCACGTTGTTGATCTGGTTCGGGAAGTCGGAGCGACCCGTCGCGATCACGGCTGCGATGTCGGCTATCAGCTCGGGGCGGATCTCCGGATCGGGGTTGGCCATCGCGAACACGATCGGGTCGCTGGCCATCGAGGCGACGTCGTCGACGGTGATCAGGTCAGGGCCGGACAACCCGATGAACACGTCGGAGTCGGGCATGACCGACGCCAGTGACCCCGTGAGGCCCTCGGGGTTGGTGTTCTCGGCGAACCACTGCTTGGAATCGTTGAGCCCGTCGCGACCTGTGTGCACAGCGCCCTGCCGGTCACACCCCACGATGTTCACCACACCCGCGTTCATCAGGATCTTCGATACGGCCACGCCGGCCGCACCGACGCCGGCCACGACGACCTTGATGTCGCCCATCTGCTTGCCGACGATCCGAAGGGCGTTCTCCAGCGCTGCGAGGGTAACGATCGCGGTGCCGTGCTGGTCGTCGTGGAACACGGGGATGTCCATCTCGGCATCGAGGCGCTCTTCGACCTCGAACGCACCGGGCGCCGCGATGTCCTCGAGGTTGATCCCACCGAACGTGGGCTCCAGGCGCTTCACGGTCTCGATGATCTCCTCGGTGTCAGAAGTGTTGAGGCACACCGGGAACGCGTCGACACCCGCGAAGTGCTTGAACAGGAGCGCCTTGCCCTCCATCACCGGCATGGCCGCTGCTGGGCCGATGTCGCCCAGGCCCAGCACCGCAGTGCCGTCCGTGACGATGGCCACGGTGTTCTTCTTGATCGTGTAGTCGTGCGCCGCAGCCGGGTTCTTCTCGATCTCGCGGCACACGCGGGCCACGCCCGGGGTGTAGGCCATGGAGAGGTCCTCCACATCACGCACAGGCGCCAGCGACAGCACCTCGATCTTGCCGCCTTCGTGCATACGGAAGGTGCGGTCCTCGAAGTCGAGGATCTCTATGCCGTCGAGCTCCTCGAGCGCAGTGCGCACCTGCTCCTGGTGGGCCTCGCTGGTGCAGTTGACCACCAGGTCCTCATCCAGGCTGGCGGTCTTCACCTCGAAGCCCTGCAGGGCCGAGATGTTGCCGCCGACCTCGCCGATGGCTATAGCGACCTTGCCGAGCATGCCCGGCTGGTTGCTCATCCGGACGCGGATACGCACTGAGTAGGCAGGGGTGGGTGTATCGGCCATCGCGGCGAGGGTAGTGCGACTCTCAGCCGTCATCCCATTGCGTTGCGAGCGTGGGGTCCCAGCCCGAAAGGCCGTAGCGGCTGAACGTGTCCACGAAGAAGAACTCGTGCAAGCCGAAGCCGACTGCACCGTCGGACTGGCCGCCCTTCTGGGTGAAGCGGCCCACCTGGTCGACCAGCCCGAACAGACGCTCGGAATCGCGCTCGTAGTCGATCTCGACCACCTGTACGACCTCTTCGGGGCCCTGGTACATGCCGAAACGCCAGTCCTCCTCGATCCCGTAGCCGGTTCCGAGGAGCAGCCACGCCTCGAGCATCGGCTCGACCGACACCTTGAAGCCGCCGCCGGGAGCATCGGGAAACAGCAGAGTGGAGCCGCTCACGTGGCGCGTGCCGGGAGTGAGAACGGCGTCGTGCTCAGGCCGGCCCAGGTGCTCCGGGGCACGCTGCGGGTCGTTCCAGATCCGGGTCGCCTCCTCGAGCACCCTCGTACCGTCGTCGTGCTCGTTGACCATGTAGATGATCGAGTGGTCCTCGAACTGCATCGGAACGTAGTTCCAGAAGCCCTGCATCTGGCCCTCCGTGCGGATGCCGGGTGGCTCCGCCTCACCCACCGGCCTCACACCCCAACTGCGGTCCCGTGTGCCCCACCATGAATCGGGAGTGACATCGAAGGTCCGGCCGTCGAGCTCGATGTGTCCTTGCCAGCGGCCTGTCTGGGCGAGGCGCATCGTGTCGAACACGGGGCGGCCGTGCATGCGCTGGAACTGGCGGGGCTCCTCGTAGGCCGGAATCGAGCCCGTCCAGTGCAGGTCGAATGAGAGGCCATGGGCGGCCTCTTCGTCGTTGCGCGGCAAGCACGAGATGCGCAGTTCCTCGAGCGGCTTGACGACCTCCACCGAGAGGGGGCCGACCGACGTGTCCATCCGGTCACCCAGTTCGCGCGACGCCCTCACCACCCGGTGGGTGTTGCCGGTGACCAGCAGCGCGAAGCAGTCGGTGGTGGACAGGTTGGGGTACTGGCCCAACCCGAAGATCAGGAAGGCCTCGCCGTCGTTGGAATGACAGTTGAAGTAGTACCGGTCATAGAAGTTGCGGTCGGAGGTGACGGCGTGGCGCACGGTCTCCGCGGTCTGGTGAACCGGGAAGTCGTCGAACGACGACAGGGATCCGTGCACGGGGGGTCTGCTGAATGCGGCCATGGCCCGGAACATACAGGCGAACGGTCACTGACCGTGTGTCGCCTACGGTCAGGGGAAGCGAACCTCGCCCGAACCGCCTGTGACTTCTCCGATCACCGACGCTCGGTGCCCCGCAGTGCGCAATACGTCGAGCGCCCGGTTGGACGCTTCGGGCGGCACGACCGCGATCATGCCGATGCCCATGTTGAACACCCGGCGCATCTCTTGTGGCTCCACCCCGCCGAGCCGCTGGAGCTCGGCGAACAGGCGCGGTGGTTCCCAGCTCGACTCGTCGATCGAGGCGTCGAGTTCGTCGGGCAACACACGCACGATGTTGCCGGGCAAGCCGCCGCCGGTGATGTGTGCCACCGCGTGGACTTCCGCGGCCTCGCTCAGCGCCCGGATCGCCGGGGCGTAGATGACCGATGGCCGAAGGAGCTCCTCCTGCACGGTCGGCGCATGGGGATCGTCCCACGCCGGGTCGGTGAGTGACTTGCCACCGACTTCGAACATGAGGCGCCGCGCCAGCGAGTAGCCGTTCGAGCGCAGCCCGGGCGACGGGATCCCGAGCACGAGGTCGCCCTTGGACACACCCGAGGGCAGCATGGCGTCGCGTTCCACGACCCCGACCGCGAAACCGACCAGGTCGAACTCGCCGGGTTTCATCGCCCCTGGATGCTCGGCCATCTCACCGCCGACCAGCGCACACCCCGCCTGCCGGCAGCCTTCGGCGATGCCTCCGACGAGTTGCTCGACCTGGTCGGGGTCGAGCTGGCCGACCGCGATGTAGTCGAGGAAGAACAGCGGCTCGGCTCCCTGGCAGACCAGGTCATCGACACACATCGCCACGAGGTCGAGGCCGATCGTGTCGAACCGACCGGCCGAGCGGGCAACGATCGCCTTGGTGCCCACACCGTCGGTGGTGGAAACGAGTACCGGATCGCGATACCTGCTCGGGTCGAACCGGAACAGACCGCCGAAACCTCCGATGTCGCCGATCACCTCGGGGCGGAATGTGGAGCGCACGTCGGCCTTGATGCGCTCGACTGCCTCCTCGCCGGCGTCTATCGAGACACCGGCGGCTTCGTAGGTCTCACCCATCTGCCCCGTCCATCGGTTGGCCCGCGCTCGTCGGGTCTGTGCGTGCGGCAGCCGAGCCGGCGGCCTCCTGGGCGGGCATGGTCGCATCGCCGCCGCCGAACATCGAGCCCTGGAACAGCGACTGTGGCTCCGGCGCCTCGGTCTCGCCGCCCTCGAGCACACCCTTGCCCGCCTCGGGCGGGATCGGCACCGGATAGTCACCGGTGAGGCATGCCGTGCAGAAACCGGCGCCGGGCGCACCCACGGCATCGATCAGTGAATCCAGCGACAGGTAGGACAACGTGTCGACACCCAGGTAGTCGCGGATCTCGTCGACCTCCATGTTGGCCGCCAGGAGCTCGCCCCGCGAGCCGGTGTCCATGCCGTAGAAGCAGGGCCAGCGGTACGGCGGGGAGGAGATCATCATGTGGACCTCCTTGGCGCCGCTCTCGCGGAGCATCTGCACCATCGACCGGGTCGTGGTGCCGCGCACGATCGAGTCGTCCACCACCACCAGCCGCTGGCCGGCGATGTTGTCGCGCAGTGGGTTCAGCTTCATCCGCACGCCCAGCGAACGCATCTCCTGGCTGGGGGCGATGAAGGTGCGCCCGATGTAGCGGTTCTTCACCAGCCCGTGGCCGAACGGAATCCCGGAGCGCCTCGCGTAGCCTTCGGCGGCGGGTATCCCGGATTCCGGCACACCCATCACGAGGTCGGCTTCGACCGGGGTCTGCTCAGCAAGCTGTTCGCCCATGTGAACCCGGGCCTGGTGCACGTTGCGCCCATAGAGCTGTGAATCCGGACGGGCGAAGTAGACGAACTCGAACAGGCACAGCTTCGGATCGACGCTCACGTCGTCGAACGGCCGGTGCGACTTCACCCCGGTGTCGTCGATCACGACCATCTCGCCGGGGTCAAGCTCGCGCACGAAGTGGGCGCCGACCACGTCGAGCGCAGGAGTCTCCGAAGCCAGCACCCAGCCTGTCTCGAGCTTGCCGAGGCACAAGGGGCGGAAACCCCGCGGGTCACGCACACCGATGACACGCTTGCGGTCCATCACCACGAGCGAGAAGGCGCCCTCGAAATGGGGCAGCACCTCGCACATGGCAGGCACCAGGGCGCCGTCGTCATCGATGCCGTGCTCGGCAACCGCCCGGCTGATCCACTCCGCCATCGCGTCCGTGTCGCTCGTGACGGTGCCCGGCAGTACGCCTGCCTCCTCCGCCAGCTTCGAGGTGTTCACGAGGTTGCCGTTGTGGGCCAGCGCGAACTGCGTGTGCTCGCAGTCGCGGAACACCGGCTGGGAGTTCTTCCACATGCTGGAGCCGGTCGTGGAGTATCGGGTGTGGCCGATCGCCAGGTCGCCGTCGAGGGCGACGAGCGTGCGGTCATCGAACACGTTGGACACGAGGCCCATGTCCTTCACCACCGTCAGGTGGTTGCCGTCGGAGGTAGCGATGCCGGCCGATTCCTGCCCTCGGTGCTGCAAGGCGTAGATGCCCAGGTATGCGTGGTGCGCCACGGGCTGGCCGGGGGCGTAGACACCGAAGACTCCACAGGCCTCCCGTGGCTTGCCGCCGTCGGCGGCGTCGGCCGCTGACGCGGCTGCTGGATCGAATCCAACGTGGGAGGACGTAGAGGCCGGGGCACCCTCTGGGGTCACCATGCCATCGTGGCACACCGCAGTGACACCGGCCGACCCGGCTCAGCTGCCCCCAGGCGCCTCGTAGACCCACGGCTCCACAGGGATGTCATCGGGGTCGAACCGTCGCAGCAGTTGATCGGGCGTGACCGACTCGCCCGGCCCGGCCAGCCCCAGGGAGCAGGCGAGCATGGCCAGCACGCCCGAGGGCCCGATGCCCAAGCCGGCCAGGGCCTCGAGGGTGACGGCTCCATGACGCTTCGCCAGCCGGTCGCCGTCTGGCCCGACCACGAGCGGCACATGTACGTAAGCGGGCGTCGGCAGGCCCAGCAGGCGCTGCAGCAGTACCTGGCGGGGGGTCGTCGGGGCCAGATCATCGCCGCGCACCACCTGGTCCACGCCCTGGGCCGCGTCGTCCACGACCACCGCCAGGTTGTAGGCGGCGACACCATCACCGCGCCGCAGCACGAAGTCGTCGACCTGGTACTCGATCGTGCCGAGCATCGAATCGCTCACCGACACGACCTCACCCCTGGCGCGGAGCCTGGTGGCCGGATCGCGACCCTCGGCCGTGCGCGCCCGCACCTCGGAGTCGGGCAGCGCGGCGCAGGTTCCCGGGTACGCGCCTTCCACAGAGGCGCCGTGAGGCGCTACGGCGGCCTCGCGGATCTCGCGGCGCGTGCAGAAGCACGGATACGTGAGACCGGCCTCCTGCAACTGCCGCAGTGCCGAGTGGTAGGCCTCGCCTCGCTCCGACTGGCGCCAGACCGGGCCGTCATGGTCGATTCCGACCGCGGTGAGATCGCGCAACTGCTCCGCATCGCGGTCAGCCACTGCCTGTGTGGTCAGGTCCTCCATCCGAACCAGGAACCGCCCGCCGTCATGGCGGGCCAGGCACCACGCCAGCAGGGCCGTTCGCAGATTGCCCAGATGCAGGCGCCCCGAGGGGCTCGGCGCGAATCTGCCCGTGGTCACGGCCCCATTGTGACCGCGGCGACCCGTCGTCTGTGACGACACGTTGTCCGCGGCGAGAGGGCGTCCAGGGCTCAGGGCGCCGGGGTCACAACCACCGAGAACGGCACCGTGACCGTCACGTACTGCGCCCGAAGCGGTGCCACGGAGATCAGTTGGTCGTAGTAGCCGACGCCAAGCAGGCCGGTGGAGCTCAGCTTCGGCTGGGCCGTACCCGCGTAGCAGTAGTAGGCGACCCCGCCTGTGGTGTCGTTGCAACCCGGCAGGTAGACGGTGACCGGGTCGCTGAACGGCCCCACCGGAGTGTCGGCCACGCGCACCTCGACCCTGTCGGTGAACCCGGGCCAGGGGCTGTAGACCATGAGCCAGGCATTGTGTGCCGCGTCGTATGTGACGGTGAAGGCCGCAACGGGCACGGTTACGTCGCTGCCAGTGGGCGATTCGATCGGCGCAGCTGACGCCGCACTGACCACCCAGCTCGCGTCGCTGGTCCAGTCGCCGCCGTCCCAGTACTCCCAGTTGGCGGGAACTGTGCGGTCAACGAAGTCGACGCGACCCACGTTGCACGGCCCCCAGTCCGACGTGTCCGCCGGGTCGAAACGGCCGCACTGGTAGGTGTAGATCGTCGTTTCGTCGGCATCGAGCACGGCACCGCGGCCATAGGGATCCGTCGCGTCGAACAGGTTCGCCTGGGTCACCGCACCCGTGACGGGAGTGTCGACCGGCGGCGACGAGCTGTCGTAGTCCAGTTCCACCAGCGCCATGCCCCGCGCTTCGATGTCGAGGAAGTTCGTGCCGAGGCAGACCTTCGACGCGAACACGAGCACCTTGTCGGTCCCGCCGCCCTGGGGCACGGCCACCGCCGACTCCGGCCAGAGGGCCGCTGTGGGGAACTGTGCTCCGTCGCACATGCCGGGCGGGGGCGACACGAACTGCACGGGGTTGTTGCCGACCGTGCCGTCGCGGGTGACCGTGGGGGCACCTGCAGACGCCCAGGCGGCTGTGTTGTTGACGAAGTACTCCACGTTGCCCACGGAGTCACGGGCCAGGGTGTCGCCGAAGAACCACATCACCGAGCCATCGGACAGCTCGACGGAAACCCCGGCGTCGCGCTCGGCATCACGTAGCGGGTGCCCCTGCGAGGGCGCCACCCAGTTCTTGTCCGACGCAGCACCTCCCGTTCCCACCGAGAGCTCACCCACCACGGTGGATCCACAGATGAAGGCCCGGTCGCCGGTGACTCCGAACCCGCCGTTGACGTCGAGCCCGACCGGGCAGATCGTGTGCAGGCCCGCCTCGAGCCCGTTGATGGTCGTACTGAACACGCCACCGCTGACGGGCAGCGTGACACTTTGCGCGTCGGGGGTACCCGTGTCGATGTCGAGGCGCACCTGGAGCCCGGCGGAACCGTCGGGGTCCGACGCCTCGCCTGTCACCATGACCGTGCCGTGCGAGGCCGGCGTGACCGCGGTCAGCTCACCGACGGGCCGGCGTTCCTCGGTGGACTCGGCGACGACCACGGTGCGGCAACCGAGCAGCCTGTCCACTCCCGGACCCGCGTTGAACGTGGCCACACACACCTGGTGTGATCCCGCAGAGGTGGGCACCTCGACCTGGAACCCGGAGTTGGGCCGGCCGAACACGGTCCCTACGTCGGGCCGGTAGTTGGACGCCACGGACCGGTTGGCGAGTTGGCCGTCGACGTTCACGACGATCTCGGAGCTGCCTGCCAGGTTCTTGTCGAACACCCAGCCGCCGACGGTCACGGTGCGCGGCGCCAGCGAGGTGGCGAAGTCCAGGCTGCCGATCGGAGTTCCGTCGGACACTTCGATGTTGGCGCACCCGAGCAGCCGGTCATCGCCAACGCCGACGGTGTTGGGGGCCCACACGCATATGCCGCGCAGGCCCGGAGCGAGGCCGCTGAAGGTGTAGTCGAAACCATGGGCTGCGCCATGGCCGGGGTAGGCGGCAGCGATGTCGGACCGGGGGCTGTCGGCCACAACGTCGTGCACGACCCCTTCGGAGCCGACCTTGATCACGATCGGGCCGGCGGTCTCCGGGTCGAGTGCCCAACCGACCACGCGGATCGCGCCGCCTGCGTCGACCACGAGGTCGAGGCTGCCGATGGGAGCACCTCCGGTGGGATCGAACTGGCCCGGCAGCAGGCAACCGGTGGACACGAGCGCGAGCACCACAAGGGCCGAGAAGCCGCCCAATATGCTC
>JAAEPF010000022.1 GCA_024222295.1 Actinomycetes bacterium | reverse complement strand
GCTCTGCAGCCACGCCAGCAGCGCGGGCTTGTCCACCCGCACATCCACGAAAAATCCCTCTCCGGTGGCCACGCCCTTGAGCCAGTCCGTGAGAGTGATCATCGGATATTTCGTGTCACCGGTGTCGGTCTGCGCCGCAATCGTCACCTGCAGACGGTTCTCCATGCGCTCGTTTCGCCATGCCGAGAGTAGATCCCAGCGTTTTTCGGTGTCGGATTTCATCGTCACGGAGACTGCAAATATCGGTCCTGGCATGTTGTCCTCACTCGCTTCAGACCCGCGACATGCGGGTCAAACCTAGTTGGTGGCCACGTCCTGCACCTGCCCGGGCTGCTCGTCTCGGGCAGAGAAGTCGGGGCGGTCATCGGGACCACCGCCGAGGGCCTGCTCTCGGGCCAGCCACACACTCAGCAGATAGTCATGCACTACCTGCGTGGAGGCATGGATCGCATGCCGGAGCTGATCGTCTCCGTACAGAGAGCCGAGCGACGAGTGCGCCTGGACCATCCCCTCTAGCGCGCGGGTGCTGCTGGACGTGGGCCCCGGAGCGCCGCCTCCGCGAGGCGCAGAGCGCTTGATCGGTGCCGCCTCGGGCGTCTCCGCCGGGGGCAGATCCTCGCCTGCGTAGATGTAGTGGCCGAGCCCAAACAGCGCGAACGCCTTGCAGCACGCGCGCTGTTTCGCATCTGAGATCTGGCGGGCTGTCGGCTGGCTCACGGCCTTGTGGCGGTGGTCCATCACCGGCAACCACATCTCGCGGGTGATGCCATCGATCTCCACCGAGACATGCACCGAGCAGGTCCCGTCGGCGTAGGTCATCACATCCCGACCCTCGAATCGCTCGAACGTCACCGCGGCCTGGGGGTAGTGCTCCATGAGCACGCCCCATGCCCATGCCCACGACAAAAAGCTCAACCCCGCGCGCTTCTGGACATGCTCGGACACGTCAACCCCGCTGAGGGTCTGCCAGATCTCCGTCGCTTTCTTCTTCCGCTGCTCTGGACTCATCCTCTGCTCCTGATTCGGCCTGACGTTCCGCCATCGTGAGCGCGCGGCGCAGGCCAGCCGCCGCGGCTCTGGAAAAATTGACGTCCGGATAGCGCCGCATGCGCCGCTTCAGATCATCCGGGATGTAGATCGTGATCTGTGCCATGCACCTGCTCCCAAAAGCGCTCCACCGCCGCGCCGAGCGCCCGCGCGAATCCATGATCCCGCATCACGACCCATGCGCGAAAATCCATGCCGCCGATCAGCGCGACCAGCACGGACCACTGGGGACCGCCCCCGTGATCATCGCCGCACACTGCGAGTTGATGCTGGAGCTGATAGGCATGCTGCCGAGGAGCGCCCCACGTCGCACCGTGCGCAGCAGGCCCGTAGTCGAATTGCAGCGCCGGATCTTTCTCGCCGCCCCGAGGTTTGAAAACCGCATGGGCCATCTTCATTTTCACCTCCACCAGCCCGGGGCCATGCTCCGCGCCCAGCCGGTAAATCATGTGGCGGAGATCACCCAGCCACTCCACCTCCCGATCCGTGCGACCGATGAGAAATTCCGGGTGCGCTGCGACCTGGAAATCCCGATCGGGGAGACACCACCCGTCCAGAGTGCAGGACATGTGCGGCCACACGCGAGAGCGGTACATGTGGTTGGTCCTGATCATCGGCACGCCGAGGATGTGCGCTGCCGTCTGCAGAATCCAGGGCTCCGCGTAGCTACCCCAGTGCATGGTGGCGCGCGTCGGGATGGAGCGTCGCTCCCGCCATTTGCGGAGCAGCATGGCGCGCGACGACATGCCCTCCTCGGCTGCGTCGCGCTGGTGGTACTGATCCTCGTCGAGCAGCGCCGCGGCCCAGCTCGCCCCCACTGACTCCCACCGACGGGCCAGCCACTCGTCCCCGCCCGCGCCCCCGTCGATCTCGAATGTGCAGGCATCCTCGCTCACGCCTGCCATCGGGTCTGTGCCGACTCTGCTCATGGTCACCTCCCCCTTGCTCTGTGATGTGCACAGCATGTACATATACCTATGCGCACGCAAGGGGGAAACAAATCGTGCAGACACTGGGGGATTTAATTCATGCAGCGATGGCCACGGGACTGCTCGCGCCGTCACCGCCCGCCTGGATGCGCCTGGGGCTACCCCACATTGACGCAGCCATGGGCGGCGCAGGCATCCAGCCGGGGACGGTGGGCATACTCGGCGGTGGTACTGGCTCGTGCAAATCGACACTGGCCATGCACATGGCGCTCAATTCGACCGACCAGTGGGGGGTGGTCTCACTGGAAGACAACGCTGCGCAGCTCGGCCTACGCGCCGTTGCGATGGCAGCCGGCATCGACTCCCGGCGGCTGCTGCGCGGGACCGCGGCCTGCCTCGATGAGATCGATCCAGCCCTCCGGGCGCTCTGGGAGCGGGAGTTTCCACTCTTCGAGTGCCCGCTCGATGCGACGCAGGAGGAGGCACTGGTCTGTGCCCGCCGCCTGGCGCAGGCGGGCTGCCGGGTGATCATCCTGGACTACCTCACGAAGATCCGGTCGGACCCCGGAGCCGACCGGCGCAGCGACATCCAGCGGCTCTGGGCTGGACTGCAGCGCTGCGCAGTCGATGAGCAGGTGGCAATAGTTGCAGTGACCCAGCTCAACCGATCGAGCCAGCGAGGGGAGCCCTCCCTGCAGTCCCCGAGCGAGTCGAGTTCCATCGAGATCGAAGCGCGGTTTGCGCTCATGGCATGGGTATCCCCCGATGCCCTGCGCGCGGACACGCAGGTCATCTCGGTGAAACTCGCGAAAAACATCTGGGGCGGAGTCGGGGCCACCGATCGATTCGTGCGCGCGGGTGCCAACCTGGTGCACGAGGACGATTGCGGTTACCGACTGAGCCCAGAGGAGGTGCAGGATGATCGATCGCAAGCGCGTAGGGCGTAGGAGCCGCCAGAAGGGGGCACAGGGCGAACGTGACGTGGCCAACGAGCTGCGCAGCGTCTATCCCGACGCAGCCCGTGGTGGGCTACTGCAGACGCAGTACGGGCGTGGATCGAATGCCTGCGATGTCGAGCACACCCCGTGGTGGATCGAGGTGAAACGGGGTGCACGCCCGAACATCCAAGG